>JADGHD010000125.1 GCA_019689615.1 Frankia sp.
CTCACGCGGCACGGCGAGCCAGCGCGGACGCGGTCACCGCCGGCCACCGGCCGTGCCCCCCAGGACGCCGGCAGCGACGCGGCGGCGGCCCGAACGGGCCGGACGGGCCCGGCCGCGCCGCTGGCCGGAATCAGGCGTCGGCGACCGCGCGGGCGTAGCTGGCCAGGTGCGCGTCGGCGCAGGCGGCCCAGGTGAACTCGCGAGCCCTGGCCAGGCCGGCGGCGGCGAGCTGGGCGCGCCGCTCGCCGTCGTCAAGCAGGGCGCCGAGCTCACGGGCGATCGAGTCCGCGTCGGGCTGGGTGTAGGCGACGGCGTCCCCGCCGACCTCCGGCAGCGACAGCCGCGGCGTGGTGAGCACCGGCGCGCCGCAGGCCATCGCCTCCAGCACCGGCAGGCCGAAGCCCTCGCCGTGGGAGGGGTAGGCGACCAGCTCGGCGCCGCCCAGGTAGCCGGGCAGGTCCGAGAAGCGCAGGTAGCCGGGCCGGATCACGCGCAGGTGGCTGGGCACGGCGGCGACCGCGGCGTCCACCTCGTCGTCCCAGCCGGAGCCGCCGGCCAGCACCAGCGCTGGCGGCTCGTCCCGCCAGTGCACCGCCTCCGCCCAGCCCCGGATCAGGTTCGGGACGTTCTTGCGCGGCTCGAGCATGCCGAGGAAGGCGATGTAGCGGCGGTCGCCGAGGCCGAGGCGGCGGCGCACCCGGCGCTTGTCCTCCTCCGTCGGCGGGTGGAACGTCGTCGTGTCCACGCCGTGGTAGGCGACGTCGGTGGTGGTCGGGTCGCCGGCGAGGACCCGGACGAGCTCGTCGCGGGTGGCCTTGGACGGGACGATGATCCGGCTGGCCTTGCGGACGGCGGTCCGCATGGCCGAGCGGAAGAACGTGCCCTTGACCGCGGTGTGCATCTCCGGCTCGGTGAAGAACGTGACGTCATGAATCGTCACGCACACCGGTCGTTGGGCACGCAATGGCATGGTGTAGTGCGGCGAGTGAATGACGTCGGCGGCCACCTGCTCGGCCACCAGTGGCAGGCCGGTCTGCTCCCAGGCAAGCCGGGCCGGACGGTGCGCGATGGCGGCTGGCCCGGACAGAACGGTGGCGTCGGGAGCCATCCGGCTGTAGCGTTCCTCGTCCGCCCGCTGGCAGACCAGCGCCAGGTCGGCACCGGCCGCGCCGAGAGCCGCGACCAGCCCATCGACATAGCGCCCAACGCCGCCGCGGTCGGCCGGGACCGCGGTGGCGTCTACGAGCACCCGGGGTCCCACGGCGCTCCTCCCACCTAAGACTTTGCTGACCGGGGCAACACTACGCCCGCCCGTCACCGGCGACGGACACGGCCGGGGAACCTTCGATTCGACGGTAGAGGCCCCAGCAGGATCGTGCCGCCGCATTCCAGCTATACATCGTCGCGCGAGCCCGTCCGCTGGACGACAGCCGCTCGCGCAACGCGTTGTCCGACCGGATTTTCGCGACCGCGGCCGCCAGCGCCGCCGGGTCGTCGACGGGCACGACGAGCCCGGCGTCCCCGGCGACCTCGACCAGCGCCGGCACGTCGGTGACCACCACCGGCACGCCGTGCGCCATCGCCTCGACCACCGGCAGGCCGAACCCCTCCGACCGCGACGGCGCGACCAGCACCCCGGCCCGGGAGAGCACGACCGCGAGGTCGGCGTCGTCGATCCGGCCGAGCGAGCGGAACCGATCGTGCGGCACCCCGAGACGGGCGGCCTCGGCGACGACGTCGAGACCACCCCAGCCGGGCTGGCCGACGTGGATCAGCGGCGGGCCGTCCGCGCCGAGCAGGCGGACGGCCTCCAGCGCGACGTCGAGGCCCTTGCGCGGCTCCAGGGTGGCCAGGGTGAGCAGGTAGCCGCCGGCCGGCGGCAGGCCCAGCCGGGCGGCCCGCTCGTCGGCGTCCGGCCCGACCCGCAGGACGGCATCGGCGGCACCCTCGCCGATCACGTGCACCCGGTCGTCGCCCAGCCTCAGGTGCTGGCGCAGGTCGTCGGCGACGGCCCTGGTCGGCACGACGATCGCGTCGGCGCTGGCGGCGGCGCGGGCGCCCATCACCTGGTGCCAGCGGGCGCCGTGCGGGGTGAGGGTCCGCGGGTGGGTCCACGGGACGGCGTCGTGGATCGTCACCACGAGGCCGGGGCGGCCACCCCGGCGCCGCCGCGGCAGCGGGGGCACCAGCAGCGTGGGCGCGTGGATGACGTCGACGCCGGTCGGCGCCGGGCCGACGCCGCGGGCCCAGGACTGCGACAGCGCCCGGCGGGGCAACGGCAGCCGCAGCGGCCCCAGCACGCCCGGGATCGTCGCGCCCGCCGCGGCCACCGGGGCCGGGCGCAGGGCGCACCAGCCGACCACCCCGTCGCCGGGCGCTGCGGTCCTGGCCAGCGCGGCGGCGAGCTCGGCCGTGTAGCGCCCGGTCCCGCCCGGGACGGGGGCCAGCACCTGCTCGACGAGGAACCCGACCCGCATCAGCCGGTGCTCACCCCTTCCCTGCCCGCTCCGGCCGCCCTGGCCGCCCGCGGCTGGCGCAGCGGCGGCGTGCTGGCCGGCCCGGCCGTCACTGCCGGGCGCGGCGGTTGGCGCTGACCGCGGCGGCGACCATGATGACGCAACTGAGCGCGCCGACGAGGTAGCCCCACCCGGCCTTGTCGAACAGGGCGAACAACGCGCCCATGCCGAGGATCACGACCAGGAAGAGCCCGATGGTGAGCACGACGGCGAGCAGCCGTCCGGCGATCATGGCGACCTCCTGGCGCCCGGCGCCGGCCGCCGGTCAGCCACGGCGGCGGGCGTGGGTGAGTACGACACTGCCGCCGTCGTCCGGTGCCCGCCGGTCGGCCAGCGCGACCAGCGGGGACAGCGGGGCAGCCGCGTTCCAGCCGGCCCGGCCGCCCTTCGCGGACAGGGTCAGGTAGAGCTTCTCGGCCCGCTCGGAGCGGAACATGTGGGTCTGGCGGATCACGTCCAGCCCGGCGTCGGCGAGCAGGCCGGCGAGCTTGTCGGCGGCGTAGGTGTGCTGGACGTGGTAGCGCTCGCGGTGGCGGGCCAGCAGCGCCGGCCAGCGCTCGCCCCTGGTCAGCGCGTCGGCGGACAGCACCAGGTCGCCGCCGGGCCGCAGGACCCTGGCCATCTCGGCGAGCGCGGCGGCGCCGTCGTCGAAGTGCTCGATCGCGCACACCGACATGACCACGTCGAACGAGGCGTCGGCGAACGGCAGCGCGAGCGCGTCGCCCTCGACGAGCGAGGGGTGGCCGCGCAGCCGCCGGCCGAACTCCAGCTTGTGCCGGGCCAGGTCGAGGCTGACCGCCCGGGCGCCGCGGCGCGCCGCCTGCCCTGCCCAGTACCCGTCACCGCCGGCCACGTCCAGCAACGTCCGCCCGCGCAGGTCGCCGAGCCACCGCAGCAGGGTCCCCACCTCGCGGCGGCGCATGACGTGCACCTGGTGCCCGAGATAGGCCACGACATCTGCCCGCCGCACGCTCATGCCGTCCAGTCTGCCGGGCGCCGGCGGCGGGACCTGCGCAGGGGTGCTGGCTGGCCGGCCGTGGCGGGCCGGGGCAGGCCAGGTCCCGCGCCGGCGGGGACGCATGGCCCGCCCGCGGCCGGCGTCAGCGCACCGGCCGGGGCCAGACCGGCAGGTGCCCGCCGGCCGGTGCCCGCCGGCCCGGTGTGGCCACCCACAGGTAGGTCGGCAGCAGCGGCAGCGCGAGGCGGGCGAGCGTCGGCAGCGCCCGGACGACCGGGGCGGGCAGCGGCAGCCGGCGCAGCGCCTTCGGCAGGTCGGCCTCGGCGAAGAACCGGTCGGGCGCGGCGAGCACCGGCACGGTGTAGTCCCAGCCGGCGAGGCCCGCGTCGGCGAGCGTCCGGCGCAGGCCGCGGCGGGTGCGGTAGCGCTCGTAGTAGAACTCGCCGCGCCCGGTCAGCCGCAGGTAGCCGTCGGCCAGCAGCCGCGGCAGCCACGACAGCAGCGGCAGCCGGTGGTGCGGCTCGATGATCCCGAGCCGGTTGCCCAGGCCCAGGTAGGCGACCCCGTCCGGGGTGAGCACCCGGCGGGCCTCGGCGAGCAGCGCGTCGGCGTCGACGACGTGCTCGTAGATGTGGTTGAGCACGACCACGTCGAAGCTGGCGTCGGGCAGCGGCAGGGCCAGCCCGTCGGCGTGCACGAACCGCGCGCGCCCGCCGAACCGGGACCGGGCGCGGCGCAGCCCGCAGACGTCGATGTCGACGCCGGTGACGCTGGCCCCGGCGGCGGCCAGTTCGTCGCAGATGAACCCGGCCGAGCAGCCGATGTCGAGCACCCGCAGCCCGTCGAGCCGCTCCCGGCCAAGGAAGTGCGCGATCACGGCGATGAGCTTGCGGGCCTTGCGGCGGCGGGTGAACTCGTCGAGCGAGCGCGGTTCGAGGTCGGAGTAGCGCAGCTGGCGGCCACGCTCGCGCGGGCGCCGCTGGCGGGTGACCGGGATGGTCGCGCCGCTCCCGCGGTTGGTCGCTGTCTTCACGCGCCCGACAATACGGAGCGCGTTCTTCATATCACTCATTGTGTTCGCACTGGCGACGCTCAGGGCGGCTGCGCGGCCAGGCGAGGGCGCGGGTTGGCGTCGCGCGGCTCAGCGGGCCGCGGCCGCCAGCAGGGTGTCGAGGTAGCGCTCCCAGCGCGCGGTGGCGTCCGGCGGGCGGACCTTGGCGGTCAGCGCGGCCAGCACGCCCGGCTCGTAGAGCCGGCGTAGCGCGGCGGCGAGCGCCTCCGGGTCGTCCGGCGGGACGAGCAGCCCGTCGGTGCCGTCGGCGACCGCGGTCGGCAGGGTGCCGACGGTGGTCGCCACCACCGGCCGGCCGTGCAGGAAGGCGAGGTCGACGTTCTGCGACGCGGTGCCGGAACGGTAGGGCAGCACCAGCGCGTCGGCGGCGGCGAACAGCGCCGGGACCTCGGCCGCCGGCACGTAGCCCTGGCGCAGCTCCACCCGGTCGGCAATGCCGAGCTCGGCGGCCAGGGCCTCGGTCGCCGCGGTGCCGCCCCAGAACTCGCCGGCGACGGTGAGCGCGACGTCGGGCGGCCCGGCGGCCAGCGCGCGCAGCAGCACGTCCAGGCCCTTGTACGGCCGGACCAGGCCGAAGAACAGCAGCCGGCGGCGCGGGCGCGCCGCATCGGCCGCGGCGGGCGCCCGCTCGATCGTCGTCCACAGGTGGGTGGCCATGGCGGCGACGTGGACGGGGGTGTCGGCGAGCGCGCTGGCCCGGGTGGCCTCGGCGTCGGTGTGCACGAGCACGGCGTCGGCCCGGGCCAGCACGGCGCGGACCAGCGGCTCGTCGACGGCGCGGCGCTCGTGCGGCAGCACGTTGTGGCACAGCGCCACCACGCTCGGCCCGGCGCCGGGCCTGCCGCGCCGGCGGGCCCGGCCGAGCCCGGCGAGGATGCCCAGGTAGGCCGGTACCTGCACGGGGGTGACCACGACGATGACGACGACGTCCGCGGTCCGGCGCAGCCGGCGGCCGAGCCGCGGCCAGCCGTCCGGGCGGCGCCACGACAGCGGGTAGGCCGTGGCCGGGAAGGGCTCCATCTCCGGCGCGTCGACCCGCTGCTGGCCCGGGTAGAGCCGGGCCGGGTACTGCGCCGACCAGGACTCGATCCGCACGTCCAGGCCGCGCCCGGCGAGCCGGTGGGCGAGCTCCGTGGTGTGCTGGGCGATCCCGCCCTTGTACGGGTGGGTGGGCCCGACGATCGTCAGGCGCATTCAGGCGCCGTTTCGGGAGCGGGCGACGAGGTCGCCGATCAGCGCGAGCACCGCGATCTGGAAGCCGACCAGGATCGCCAGCACCGTGGACGTGGCGACGTGGAAGTCGTAGCGGATCACGTCGACGATCAGCTTCACGAAGCCGAGCCCCATGATCCACAGGGCGACCGGCATCAGCACCTTGATCGGGTCGAAGTACATGACCATCCGCAGGACCTGCAGGATGTACCGGCGCGCGTCCCGGAACGGGTGGAACTTCGACTTGCCGGAGCGCTTCGCGTACTCGATCGGGATGTAGTCCACCGGGTGCTGGTTGGACAGGAACGCCATCGTGATCGTGGTGACGCAGGAGAACCCGGGGGGCAGCAGCCGCAGGTAGGGCAGCGACACCTCACGGCGGAACGCCCGCAGGCCCGAGTTGAGGTCCGGGATGCGCATCCCGGACAGGCGCTGGGCGATCATGCGGATGAACCACTTCGCCGGCACCCTGGCCCACTTGTGGGTGCCCTCCTCGGAGGTCCGCGCGCCGACGACCTGGTCGACGTCCGGGTGGTCGTCGAGGTACTTGACGAACTCGGGGATCCGCTCGTTCGGGTAGGTCATGTCGGCGTCGGTCCAGACGACGATCTGGCCGCGCGCCTCCTGGGTGCCGATGCGACGGGCGGTGCCCGAGCCGCCGTTGCGGCGGAACGGCAGCAGCCGCATCTTCGGGAACCGCGGCGCCACCTCGCGCAGGATCGCCAGCGTGTCGTCGGTCGACTTGTCGTCGATCACCAGCAGCTCGTAGCTGTACCGGCTGGCCTCCATGGCCTGCGTGATCCGCTCGAGCTCCAGGACCACGTGGTCCTGCTCGTTGTAGCAGGGCAGCACGATCGTCACATAGGGCACGTCCGTCGCGTCGCCCCGCTGGGGCTCCTCGGCGTCGGCACTGGCCGGCGCGAGGTAGGCGGAGGCGGACGGACGGATCGCGCTGACACTCACGACGGCCTTGCTCCTGATCACGCGGTGAACTGCGGCGCCCACCAGCGTGACACGTCATCGCGCACTGTCAGCAATCAGGGCCGCCATCGCCACACTCGGTGACGCGCTTACTGTCTAGATGTGGGTGCGTTCAGGAGCGATCTACGCGAGTACGTCCAGCATGTCCGGACGCTGTACCCGGCGCGGGAGACCTCGGCGCGTGCCTTCGTCTCCGGCCTGCGCTACCCACTGGCCCACGGCAAGCCGATCTGGACCGGCTCGAGGACCGTGATCCAGGGCCACGAGCGGATCGAGTTCGCCGAGGGCGCCGTGCTTCGGGTCGGGCTCGGCGGGTTCGGCCTGTCCTCCAAGCACGACCCGTCGGTGCTCCGGGTGCACCCGGAGGGCCGGCTGCGCTGCGAGGGCGTCGTCTCGCTGCAGCGGGGCGTGCGGATCGTCGTCGACTCCGGCCTGCTGCAGCTCGGCCATGGGGTCAACGTCAACGGGTTCGCGAAGATCCTGGTGCGCGACCGGGTGTCGATCGGCCAGCACTGCACGATCTCCTGGAACACCCAGATCCTCGACAACGACTTCCACCCGATCACGATCGACGGCGTACAGCAGCCCATGAGCGCCCCCGTGGTCATCGAGGACCACGTCTGGATCGGCACCGGCGCGATCGTGCTCAAGGGCGTGACGATCGGCGAGGGCGCGGTCGTCGCCGCCGGCGCGATCGTGACCAGGGACGTCCCGGCGAAGGCGATCGTCGGCGGCTCCCCGGCCAAGGTGGTCGGCCACGTCGACGCCTGGAGCTAGGCCGGACCTGCAATCCAGGGCCAGGCGTCACAGGTCGGCCGGAGATTCTGGCCCGAGCGGCGGGGTCCTAGGATTGCAGGACGTTCTGCGTCTGAAGGGTCGTCCTTCTTGTCCACCGTCATGGCCCGCTTCCGGCCGTGGCGCCTGCTCCGGCGGGTGCCGGCGGCGGTCTGGCTGATCACTGTCCTGTTCACGCTGCTACTCGCGGCCTGGTCGGCGCTGACGCCGCAGTACCACGCGCCGGACGAGCCCCACCACGTGGACGCCGTCATGCGGCTGGCCCGCGGCGAGGGCTGGCCGCCACCCGGGCACGCCACGGTGGCGCCGGAGACCGTCGGCTCGCTCGCGGCGGCGCACTACGGCAGCGCGGACGAGCCGTACCAGCTCGCGCCCGGCCCGTTCCCGGCCGACGACGCGGTCCCCCGCGACGACCGGCCGCAGTGGCGGGAGCTGCCGACCCCCGGCCAGCCGGCCGGCGAGGTGCAGCAGATGATGCAGCACCCGCCGCTGTACTACCTGATCGGCGCCGGGGTGCTGAAGCTGCTGCCCGGGGCGCCGGAGGACCTGCGCTTCGACCTGGTCATCGGCGTGCTGCGGCTGATGAGCGTGCTGATGGTCGCGCCGCTGCCGCTGCTGGCCTGGGCGGCGGCCGACCGGCTGACCGACGGCAGCCGTGTCGCCGGCCGGGTGGCGGCCCTCGTCCCACTGGCCGTGCCGATGCTCACCCACATCGGGGCGAGCGTGAACAACGACGCCCTGGTCGTCCTGGCCGGGGGCCTGGCCACCGTGGCGATCTGCTACGTGCTGCGCGGCGACACCTCGGTGCGCACCGCCTGCTGGCTGGGGCTGTTCGTCGGGCTGGCGATGCTGGCGAAGTCGCTCGGCGTGGTGTTCGTGCCGCTGGCGGTCCTCGCCTACCTGCTGGCCTGGCGGCGGGCCCGCCGGGCGGTGCGGACCGCCGAGGCGGCCCGATCGGGCGACGGCCCCGGCCCCGGCGGCGGACCGGCCGACACCACCCCGTTCCTGCTGTCGGACGCGACGGCCGGGGCCGGCCCGGACGGCGGCGTGCCGGACCCGGCGGCGGCACGGTTCCCGTGGCGGCCGCTGCTGGCGGGCTCGGTGCTGGCGCTGGCCGCCGGTGGCTGGTGGTTCGTCGTCAACCTCGTCCGCTACCAGGAGTTCCAGCCGGAGACGCCCGGCTTCCCGCTCGGCACCCGGCTCGACGGCTGGGGCGAGTTCCTCGACGTTCTGGTCAACGGGACGCTGCTGCGCTGGTGGGGCGAGTTCGGCTGGTTCGAGGCGAACGTGCCGGAGCTGGCGGCCCGGATCGGCACCGGGGTGGTCGCGGTGCTCGTCGCGGTCGGCATCGCCAACACCCGGGGCCGGCGGGTCGACCTGGCGCTCATGCTGTGGCCGACGATCGGCCTGTTCGGCCTGATGACCCTGCAGTCGGCGCTGAAGTTCGCCGACACCTCGCACGTCAGCGGCATCTCCGGGCGCTACCTGTTCGGCGGGCTGGCCGCGCTGGCGGCCGCGATCGGCGCTGGCGCGGCGGCGACCGGCCGGTTCGGCCGGGTCCTCCCGCCGCTGGTGCTGGCCGCGGCGATCGTCATGCAGGCGCTGGCGGTCTGGAAGCTGTTCGACAGGTGGTGGCTCGCCCCGGACGACGACCCGCTCGACGGTGTGGACGCGCTGCTGGCCTGGTCGCCGTGGCCGGAGCTGGCCGTCCAGATCACCGCGGGCCTGCTCGCCGTGACGCTGCTGGCCACCATCATCTGGTCGCTGGTCTTCGCGATCCGCCGCCCGCCCGAGGACCGGCCCGGCCGGTCGCTGACGGTGGACCGGATCACCACCGGCGACCTCGGTGACCGCGGCGGTTACGACTGGTTCGGCACCAGGTCGGGGCAGACCGGCGGCCTGCGCCTGCCGGACTCGCCGACCGTCCCCGACCACACCGGCGGGCTGCGCCTCTCGGAGGCGCCGACCCGCCCCGACCACACCGGCGCCCTGCCCCCCACCACCACGCTCCCCCGCCGCTCCGGTGCCCACCGCCATCGCCGGAGCGGCGGCGACTGACCCCGGCACACATCGGAACTACCCGCCGTAACAGATCCGTCGCCTGACGCGCACGCCTGGCCGGCGGCAGACTGAGTCCCGTCGGGTAGGGGTGCCGGCTCGGTCGGGGGGCTGGGTGTGCCGGAAGCGGGATCGGGAGAAGGCCCGGGCGGCCTCCCCGGGCGCGCTCTCCGGCACCGGCACCAGCGCGGCGGCCAGCGCGGCAATCGCGGACAGCCCCGCTCCGCCGCGGGCTGCAGACCCGCCGCAGACCCCAACGCCGCCGCAGACCCCAACGCCGCCGCCGGCCGCGGCAACGCCGCGGGTAGCACCGTCGGCGCAGGTGCCGGCGCGGCCGGCGGTGCCGCAGCCGGCGCCAGGCTGCGCGGGCGGCCCCGGCCAGCCCGTCGGCGCGGCCGACCAGGCCAGGTCGGCGTACGACCTGACCACCGTCATCGCCGACCCGGGCGGGCCCGCCGCCGGCCAGCACGAGCCGGCGGCCCTCGCCGCGACCGCGTCGGTCGGCACGGCGGAACCGCACGAGGCCAGCCCGGCGGCGGGCGGCCCAGCCACGCCCCCGGTGGAACCCGGCGGCCAGGACGGGCCGGCGCTGATCGCGGACGGCCCAGGCTCGGACGGCTCAGGCTCGGGCGGCCCGGGCGCGGGTGGCCCGGGCGCGGACGGCCTGGGCTCGGACGGCCTGGGCGCGGATGGCGGGCCGGCGGCCCTGGCGCGCCACCCGGCCGGCGCGGTCCCGATTCCGGTGACCGCCGGCGGCGTCGCCGGGGTGCTCGCGCTCGCCGGGGTGTCCGGGATGCCGGGCGCTGCCCACCCCACCCAC
>JADGHD010000126.1 GCA_019689615.1 Frankia sp.
GCTGGGGCGCCTAGCCCCCCCGCGGGCCGGGGGTGGGGGGGCGGGCGGCGGGGCGGCCCGCCGCGGGCGCGCCCGCGGACGCCTTCCGCGCCTGCCGTCAGGCGCGTTCGCCGTCAGGACGCCCGTCGTCGGGTCGCCTGCCGTCGGGACGCCTGCCGTCGGTCGCCCGTCGTCGGGTCGCCTGCTGTCAGGTCGCCTGCCGTCGGGTCGCCTGCCGTCAGGTGGCCTGCGGTCGAAGCGTCGTCGGCGCGGCGGGGGAGTGGCCGCGTCGGGATCCGTCCTCGTCCGGGAGCCGCCGGTGCCGTCAACGATCGACCTGCACACCCACTCCACGGCCTCCGACGGGCTGCTCGCCCCGGGGGAGCTGGTCGCGGCGGCGGCCGAGGCCGGGGTACGGGTGCTGGCGCTGACCGACCACGACACCACCGGCGGGATCGAGGCCGCGGCGGCGGCGCTGCGCCCGGGGATGACGCTGGTGCCCGGCGCCGAGGTGTCCTGCCAGATGCGGGTCGCCGACGGCCGCGTGATCAGCATGCACGTCCTGGCGTACCTGTTCGACCCGGCGGAGCCGGCCTTCGCGCGGCTGCGCCGGCGGGTGCGGGACAGCCGGGTCAACCGCGCCCAGCGGATGGTCGAGCGGCTGGTCGCCGACGGCCACCCGGTGAGCTGGGAGCGGATCCGGGAACGGGCCGGCGGCACGGTTGGCCGGCCGCACATCGCCGACGCGCTGGTCGAGGCCGGGCTGGCCGCCGACTGGGACGAGGCGTTCGGCCAGGCCTGGATCGGCCACCGGGGGCGCTACTGGGTGGAGCGCTACGAGCCGGACGTCGCCGAGGCGCTGCGGCTGATCCACGGTGCCGGTGGGGTGAGCGTGTTCGCACACCCGTTCGGGCAGCGAGGCCCGATCGTCGCCGAGGTGGACATCGAGACCATGGCCGGCCTCGGGCTGTCCGGGATCGAGGTGGGCCACCCGGACCACCCGCCGGCCACCCAGGAGCGGCTCGCCGGCATCGCGGCGGACCTGGGGCTGTTCGTCACCGGTTCCAGCGACTTCCACGGCGCGCGCGAGGGCAACGGCCGCGACGCCCTGGGCGCGTTCGGCACCGACGCCGAGGTGCTGGCGGCGATCGTCGAGCGCGCCACCGGGGACACCCTGCGCACGGCCTGACCGCCGGCCGCCCGGGGCGGGGCCGGCCGGCGGTCAGCGAACCGGGCCGGGATGCCGGCGACTACTGGGCGAGCTTGTACTCGCGCAGCAGGGCGCGGCTGATGATGCGCTTCTGCACCTCCGAGGTGCCCTCGCCGATCAGCATGAAGGGCGCCTCGCGGAACAGCCGCTCGACCTCGTACTCCTTCGAGTAGCCGTAGCCACCGTGGATCCGGAAGGCCTCGGTGGTGACCTCGAAGCAGTACTCGCTGGCCAGGTACTTCGCCATCCCGGCCTCGACGTCGTTGCGCTCGCCCCGGTCCTTCTTGCGGGCGGCGTTGACCATCATGAGGTGGGCGGCTTCCACCTTGGTGGCCATCTCGGCGAGCTTGAACGCGATGGCCTGGTGGTCGGCGATCGGGTGGCCGAAGGTGCGGCGCTGCTGGGCGTAGGCGATGGCCAGCTCGAAAGCGCGGATCATGATTCCGCACGCGCGCGCGGCCACGTTGACCCGGCCGACCTCGACGCCGTCCATCATCTGGTAGAAACCGCGGCCGGCCGCCTCGGGCCCGCCGAGGATCGCTGACGCCGGTACCCGGTGGTTGTCGAGCACCATCTCGGTGGTCTCGACGCCCTTGTAGCCCATCTTCTCCAGTTTGCCGGGAATGGTCAGCCCGCCGGTCGTGCCGAAGCCGGGCTCCTTCTCCAGCAGGAAGGTGGTCATGTTCCTGTAGACCGAGTCGGCGCCCTCGTCGGTCTTCACCAGGGTGGCGACCACGCCGGCCCGGGCGCCGTTCGTCAGCCACATCTTCTGGCCGTTGATGACGTAGTCGTCGCCGTCCTTCACCGCCCGGGTGGTGATGGCGGCGACGTCCGAGCCGCAGCCCGGCTCGCTCATCGAGAACGCGCCGCGCAGCTCGCCGGTGGCCATCCGGGGGAGCAGCCGCCGCTTCTGCTCCTCGGTGCCGTGCTGCATCAGCAGGTAGGCGAGGATGAAGTGGGTGTTGATGATTCCGGCGACGCTCATCCAGCCGCGAGCGATCTCCTCGGCGACGAGCGCGTAGGTGAGCAGCGACTCGCCGAGGCCGCCGTACTCCTCGGGGATCGTGATCCCGAAGAGCCCCATCTCCTTCATCCCCGTGACGATGTCCTCGGGGAACTCGTCCTTGTGCTCAAGCTCGGTGGCGTGCGGCAGAATCTCTCTGTCGACGAACGTCCGCACCGTCGCGAGGATGTCGGCCTGGACTTCCGTCAAACCGTCGGTCTGCGCGATCCTGCCCATTTCCCGCTGTCCCTTTCTGCTGGCTCGGCCGGTCTGCCGGTCACGCGACGGGCGGCTCGAACTTCCTGGTGCGCTGCATACCGGCCGCCCGGCCCTTGGCAGCGATGACCTGGGCCATCTTGGCGCTGGCCTCGTCGATCATCTCGTCGCCGAGCATGGCCGCGCCGCGCAGCCCGCCCGCCTCGGAGGTGTACCAGGCGTAGGCGTCGAGGATCAGCTCGGCGTGGTCGTAGTCCTCCTGCTGGGGCGAGTAAACCTCGTTGGCGGCGTCGATCTGGCCGGGGTGCAGCACCCACTTGCCGTCGTAGCCGAGCGCGGCCGACTTGCGCGCGACCTCCCGGAACCCGTCGGTGTCGCGGATCTGCAGGTACGGCCCGTCGATCGCCTGCACGCCGCGGGCGCGGGCGGCCTCAAGAATCTTGAAAAGGACGTAGTGGAACGGGTCGCCCGGGTAGTCCGGGTTGAGCGCGCCGACGACCAGGGACGGCATGTTGATGGACGCCATGAAGTCGGCCGGGCCGAAGATGATCGTCTCGATCCGCGGGCTCGCGAAGGCGATCTCCTTCACGTTCGACAGCCCGAGCGCGTTCTCGATCTGGGCCTCGATACCGATGCGGCCGGGCGCGAGGCCCATGACCTCCTCGATCTGCGTGAGCAGGAGGTCGAGCCACTGCACCTGGGCGGCGGTCTGCACCTTCGGCAGCATCACGCAGTCGAGGTTCTGGCCGGCGCCCTCGACCACCGTGATGACATCGCGGTAGGTCCATTTGGTGGTGAGGTCGTTGACGCGCACCACCCGGGTCTTACCGGCCCAGTCGCCCTCGTTCAGGGCGGCCACGACATTCGCGCGGGCCGACTCCTTGGCACCCGGGGCGACCGAGTCCTCAAGGTCGAGAAAAACCTGGTCCGCCGGCAGGCCCTGGGCCTTGCCAAGCATCTTCGTCGATGAGCCGGGAACGGCCAGGCAGGAACGGCGAGGGCGAAGCGACATGATCGAGATAGTAGCGTCCGGCCCGCGAAGACGCCCCTGATCGCGCATGTCGTGGATCACAGCCCGAAGGTGGTTTTCCCCACCCACTCGACCGTGTTCTGCCTGATGGTGGCCGAGGTAAGGGTCGCGGTGGAGGCAAGGGTTAGCACCCTCACATTCCGATCATTCGTGCGCTGCCGGTCGGGTGGCCCGAAAGCCGGCGTCGGCCGGGCCGCCCGGGGCGCGTAACGTGCCGGTGGCGTGGGATGACCTGGCAGGGAGGCGGTGTGACGCGACCAACGCGGACGGCGCGGGCCCGGCGAGCGGCGTGGGCCCGGCAGGCGGTGCGGGCCCGGCGAGCGGACGGGACCCGGCGATGACCGCGGCGTCCCGCCAGGCGGCACCGTCGCGGCTGTTCTGCCGGCGGCTGGCCGGGCTGCTGGTGCTCGACCCGAACGGCGACGAGGTCGGCCGGATCCGGGACGCGGTGGTGACCCTGCGCCTGGGGCACACCCCGCCGCGGGTGCTCGGGCTCGTGGTGGAGGTCCCGCACCGGCGGATCTTCGTGCCGATGACCCGGGTGAACGGGGTCGAGTCGGGCGCGCTGATCCTGTCGTCCGCCCGGCTGAGCTGGCGCCGGTTCGAGCAGCGGGTCGGCGAGACCCTCGTGCTCGGCGAGCTGCTCGACCGGCGTGTGACCGAGGTGGCCACCGGCAACGAGGTGACGGTCGTCGACGCGGCGATCAGCCCGGTGCGCGGCGGCGAGTGGATCCTCGACCAGGTCGCCGTCAAGGTGGGCCGGGGCCGCCGCGGCCCGGTGCGCACGGTCAGCTGGGACGAGGTCACCGGCTTCTCGCTGCCCGAGGAGCGGCAGGGCGCGGCCAACCTGCTCGCCGCGTTCGAGAAGCTGCGGCCGGCCGACCTGGCGTCGCTGCTGCACGACCTGTCGCAGAAGCGCCGGGCCGAGGTCGCCGCAGCGCTCGACGACGAGCGGCTGGCCGACGTGCTCGAGGAGCTGCCCGAGGACGAGCAGGTGGAGCTGCTCGCCGGGCTGGCCGACGACCGGGCGGCCGACGTGCTGGAGGCGATGGGCCCGGACGACGCGGCAGACCTGCTGGGCGAGCTGCCGACCGAGGACGCCGAGCGGCTGCTGCAGCTGATGGAGCCCCGGGAGGCGGCGCCGGTGCGCCAGCTGCTGCGCTACGCCGACGACACCGCCGGCGGCATGATGACCAGCGAGCCGGTGATCCTCAGCCCGACCGCCACCGTCGCCGAGGCGCTGGCCAGGATCCGGGCGCCGGAGCTCTCGCCGGCGCTCGCCGCCCAGGTCTACGTGGTCCGCCCGCCGTACGAGACGCCGACCGGGCGCTACCTGGGGCTGGTCCACTTCCAGCGGCTGCTGCGGGAGCCGCCGGCGACGCTGGTCGGCGGGGTGCTCGACCTGGAGATCCGGCCGCTGCGGCCGGACACGCCGCTGGCCGCGGTGACCCGCTACCTGGCCTCCTACAACCTGGTGGCCGCGCCGGTGCTGGACGACGAGAACCGGCTGGTCGGTGTGGTCACCGTGGACGACGTGCTCGACCACATCCTGCCGTCGGACTGGCGGGAACGGCTGCTCGCCGACGACCTGCCGCCGGCCGAGGGGAGCTCGCCCGACCAGCCGGCCGGCGGGGAGCGAGCGGCGGACTGGGGCGGTGCGGCCGGCGGGCCCGGCTCCGGCGATCCCCCCGGCTCCGGGAACTGAGCCGGAGCCGGGGGGCGGGCGCCGGCGGGCTCAGGTCAGCGAGCCGCGGCAGAGGGTGAGGACGGCGAGCGCGATCTCGACCCCCCGCGGGCCCAGGTCGTCGGCCCAGGCGGCGATGATCTCGTTCTCTCTGGCGTGCTGGACGCGCGGGCCACCGTCGGCGGTGCGCAGCGCCTGGATCTGGCGGGAGATGTCCCGGCGGGTCGCGACCAGGCTGCGCAGCTGGGCATCGATCGCGTCGATGGCGCGCCGGCCCTCCTCGATGGAGGCGACGACCGGCGCTGCCGGCGTGGAGGCGGGAGCGGCGTCCAGGCTGGCGTCGACGGTGTTGCTCACGGAGTGAACCTTTCGGGTCTGGGCTCGGCGTTACCCAGGCTCTTCAGGCCCGGGGCGTCCGGGCCTTCGGTCGAGGCTTGCGTGCCGCGCGTCAGCGGTCAGCGGCACAGCGGGGACCGAGCCCGGCCCCCATAAAAGAAACGCAGCCGCTCGTGGACAGGCACGGCCTGGGCTCCCCTGTTCCGGGGCACCCGAGCGGTGACATGGCTGCGCTCCATGCTGAGCAGCATGCCAGGCGACGTACGGAACGTCCAGTTGCTGCCCGTGAGTGGGCGCCAGGCCACGGCGGCTGGGCGGTTCTGTCGGTGCCGGCTGCGATGATTCCGGCACGCCCCGGACCCGGTCGAGGAGTACGCGCATGAGCCAGCAGGCAGCGATGAGCCAGCAGGTACAGCCCCAGCAGGCCCGGGCCAAGGAGGCTCAGCCCCAGCAGGCCAGGGCCCAGGAGCCGCAGGCCAGGCAGCCCAGACCCGAGCAGGCCAGACCCGAGCAGCTACAGCTGGACGGCATGCCCCGCAGGCTGTTCATGTGCACGCCGACGCGGCTGACCACGTTCGAGGACTGCCCGCGCCGCTACCGGATGACCTACCTGGACCGCCCGGCGCCGCCGAAGGGCCCGCCGTGGGCGCACACGTCGCTGGGCGTGAGTGTGCACACGGCGCTTGGCCGGTGGTGGGACGAGCCGCTGCCCCGGCGCACCCCGGCCCGGGCGGCCCACCTGGTGCGGGTCAACTGGGTGGACGAGGGCTGGCGCGACGAGGAGCAGTCCGCCCGGTGGCGGGAGCGGGCGGCCGGGATGGTCGAGCGTTACGTCACCGGGCTGGATCCGGCCGTGCAGCCGCGTGCCGTCGAGCGCCAGGTGGCCACGAAAACCGGCCTGCTCGCGCTGTCCGGGCGGGTCGACCGGCTCGATGAGCGGGACGGCGAGCTGGTCGTCGTCGACTACAAGACGAGCCGGCGCCCGCCGGGCGACGACGACGCCCGGGTGTCCACGGCGCTCGCGCTCTACGCGTTCGCCGCCGAGCGGATGCTGCGCCAGCGCTGCCGGCGGGTCGAGCTGCACCACCTGCCCACCGGCCGGGTCGTGGCGGCCGAGCACACCGACGAGAGCCTCGCCCGCCACATCCGGCGGGCCGAGTCGATCGCCGCCGACGCGTCGGCCGCCGCCGCGCGCCTTGCCGCCGGCCAGCCGCCCGACGAGGCCTTCCCGTCCCGCCCTGGGCCGCTGTGCTCATGGTGCGACCTGCGCCGCCACTGCCCGCCGGGCCAGGCAGCAGCGCCGGCCCGCCTCCCGTGGGCCGGGGTGGCGGACGACGAGCCCGCCGACGCGCCCGTGCCACCGGTGGGGTGAGCCAGCCGGCGGCACCGGGGCGGGGCAGGGCGGCATCATGGTGCGGTGGTCTCGCAGACTGTTCCCGCCACCTCGGCCGCGGCGACGCGGGTCTCGGCGAAGGCGGCGACGTTTACCGAGTCGGTGATCCGGGACATGACCCGACTCGCGATCGCGCACGGCGCCGTCAACCTGGCGCAGGGATTCCCGGACTTCCCCTGCCCGGTGGAGCTGAAGGAGGCGGCGAAGGCCGCGATCGACGCGGACGACAACCAGTACGCGATCACCTGGGGCGCGCCCGCCTTCCGGGCCGCCATCGCGGAGAAGGTGGCGCGCTGGTACCCGGGCTGGACCGTCGACCCGGAACGCGAAATCTGCGTGACCTGCGGCTCGACCGAGGCGATGATCGCGACGATGCTCGCCCTGGTCGACCCGGGCGACGAGGTCATCCTGTTCGAGCCGTTCTATGAGAACTACGGCCCGGACGCCGTGCTGTCCGGCGCCCAGCCACGGCTGGTCTCGCTGCGGGCGCCCGACTGGACATTCGACGAGGCCGAGCTGCGGGCGGCGTTCAACGACCGGACCAGGGCGATCGTCATCAACACCCCGCACAACCCGACCGGCAAGGTGTTCAGCCGGGCGGAGCTGGAGCTCATCGCCGACCTGTGCCAGCGCTACGACGTCCTGGTCTTCACCGACGAGATCTACGAGCACATCCACTACCTCGGCCCCGGCGGGCACGTGCCGCCGGCGACGATCCCGGGCCTGGCCGACCGGACGGTCACGATCAACGCGCTGTCGAAGACCTACGCGGTCACCGGCTGGCGGGTCGGCTGGACGATCGCCCCGCCGGCGCTGACCGACGGCATCCGCAGGACGCACGACTTCCTCACCGTCGGTGCCGCCGCGCCGCTTCAGGCCGCCGGTGTGGCGGCGATGAACCTGCCGGCCAGCTACTACGCCGAGCTCGCCGACGCCTACCGGAACCGCCGGGACCTGCTGTGCGCGGCGCTCACCGAGGTCGGCTTCCAGATCAGCGAGCCGGACGGCGCGTACTACGTGATGTGCGACACCCGCGCGCTGGACCCGGACGGCGACGACGTCGCGTTCGCCCGCCGGCTGGTCAGCGAGATCGGGGTCAGCGCGGTGCCCGGGTCGTCGTTCTTCGCCAACCCAGCCGACGGACGGCACATTCTCCGGTTCGCGTTCCCGAAGAAGCAGGAGACCCTGCTCGAGGCGGCCCGCCGGCTGCGCGCCCTGCGCCCGGTGGACTGACGGGCGCCGGCGGGCCGGGCGCCCGCTGCCCTGCGCGCCGCCCGGGCGCGGCACCCGGGCACGGCACCCGGGCGGTCGGCGCCACCTGTCCGGACATGCGGGTTCGACACGCCCTACAGTCCTGCCCGTGCCCCAGCTTCCTCGCGTCGCCGTCCTCGGTCCTGACCTCGCCGGAGCGATCGCGCTGGCGGCGCTCGTCGACTGCGGGCTGGACGCGACCGGGATCGGTGGCGAGCCGACGCCGCGCGCCGCCGCCCTGCTGTCCGGGAACGCGCTCACGGCCCGCTGGCTCGCCGGGCCCGAGCTGGCGGCGGCCGCCGTCCGGCTGGTGCCGCCGCCCGACGCGCCCGCCGTCGCCGGCGGCACGGACCAGATCGGCGGGCCCGCCCCGGCGAGCGAGGCCGGCGGTGGCGGTGGCGGTGGGATGGCCGCGGGTGGCGGCGAGGCCCGGGAGCCGACGATCGGCCTGCGCCGGGTGGAGCCGGAGCAGGGGACGCACCAGGGCTTCGAGGTGCTGGTGTCCGGGCGGCCGGTCGGGGTCTTCGACGCGGTCGTGGTCACCGGCTCGGCGGCCAGCGCGGCGAGCGAGCTGGCTGGCTCGGCCATCCCCTGGTTCGGCGGGGTCTTCCACCCCCGGGCCGACGGCGTCTACCTGGTCGGCTGGCTCCCGGACGGGTCGGCGGCCGAGCCGGAGGTGGCCGAGGCACAGGCCAGCTGGGTGGGCGAGTACCTGCGCGGCCGCTACCTGCTGCCCTCCTACCACGAGATGGCCAGCCGCCCCGCGCTGCGGCGGCTGCCGTTCGGGCGCCAGCGCGGCCGCGGCTACCTGCGCGCCCTGGAGCGCGAGCGGCGCGCCGGCCGGGCGCGGGCGACCGCCGCCGGCTACCCGCTCCCGCTGCCCGCCGCGCGGCGCTAGGGCGCGCCCCGCACGGGACCACGCGGCGACCACTCGTCCGCCCCGCGGGCTGGCGACGGCGCGCCGCTGGCGGGCGGCCTGGCACCGGCGTGTCCCGGCGCGCTGCTCGGGTGCGTTGCGACACTCGCGGGGCCGGGAGGTTGTGACCACAGGGTGACGGTTGCAACACTCTCTGTCGTGCCCCGCGTTCTCGCTGTCGCCAACCAGAAGGGCGGCGTCGCCAAGACGACCTCGGTTGCCAGTCTTGGCGCCGCCCTGACCGAGCTGGGCCGGCGGGTGTTGCTGGTCGACCTGGACCCGCAGGCATGCCTGACGTTCTCCCTCGGCCTCGACCCGGAGGCGGTCGAGCTGTCGGTGCACGACGTGCTGCTCGGCCGGCTGTCGGCGGGCCTCGTCGTGCTGCCCACGGCGGACGGCTCCGACCTGCTGCCGGCGACGATCGAGCTGGCCGGCTGCGAGGCCGTGCTGCTCTCGCGCACCGGCCGGGAGCACGCCCTGCGCCTGGCGCTCGCCGAGATCGTCGATGACTACGACTTCGTCCTCATCGACTGCCCGCCGTCGCTCGGTGTCCTCACGATCAACGGCCTGACCGCCGCCGACGAGGTGGTGATCCCGCTCCAGTGCGAGACGCTGTCGCACCGCGGCGTCGGCCAGCTGCTCGACACCGTGCACGACGTGCGCCGGCTGACCAACCCCCGGCTGCAGGTGCGCGGCGTGCTGCCGACCCTCTTCGACGGCCGGACCGCGCACAGCCGGGCGGTGCTCGCCGACGTCGCCGCCCGCTACCAGGTGAAGGTGCTCGAGCCGCCGGTGGCGCGGTCGGTGCGGTTCGCCGAGGCCCCGGGCACCGGCCGGTCGATCCTGACCACCGCCGGCCGCTCCAAGGGCGCCCAGGCCTACCGCGAGCACGCGCGCGCGATCGCCGGCATCACCAGCGGGCGGTCGCCGAACGGCCGGGCGCGGCTCGACGACCTGGCACTGGCCGCCGACGACCTCCCCGACCTCGACCTGGCCGGCATCGAAGCCGGACCGACGGCGGACGACATCGACGCCGGTCCGCTCGCCAACGAACGCGTGCCCAGGGAACCGGTCGGCGCGGCCCGCGCAACCCGGCGGGAGCCGGCCGCCCTGACCCGCGCGGTCCGATGACCACGCGGCTGGGCGAGCGCGGGGCAGCGGCCGGCACGGCTGCCAAACCGGGCACCGCGGCGAGGAAGGGCACCGCGACGGGGAGCCGCTCCCGGGCGACCGGCAGCGCCGCGACCAGGGCCAGCACGACGAGGGCCGGCGCGACGAGGGCCAGCAGGACGGGGGCCAGCGCCGCGCGGAGCGGCAGTGCTGGGGCGAGCGGCGGGGGCGGGACGCGGAGCCGACGCCCTGACTCTTAAACACATCTCCGAG
>JADGHD010000127.1 GCA_019689615.1 Frankia sp.
GGCCGTTGTCAGGCGGGGGCCGGCGGGCGGGCGGGGAAGCTCCTGATGAACTCGGGGTCGTTGCTCGTGCGGCCGAGGGCGCTGGCCCCGCCCGGCGAACCCAGGTCGGCGAAGAAGTCCGCGTTGGCCGCCCTGTAGGCCTTCCACTTCTTCGGCAGGTCGATGTCGTAGAAGATGGCCTCGGCCGGGCACGCCGGCTCGCAGGCGCCGCAGTCCACGCATTCGTCGGGGTGGATGTAGAGCATCCGCTCGCCCTCGTAGATGCAGTCGACGGGGCATTCGGAAACGCACGCCCTGTCCATCACGTCGATGCACGGCTCGGCAATCACGTAGGTCACCGCGTATCTTCTCCCTGCTGTTCTCGTTGTTTCAGCTGTCGCTTCGGCCGTTGCCTCAGCCGATGGTCCAGTTGTCGGTGCCCAGCAGAAGCTGCTGGAGGTCGGTCGGGCCGGTTTCCTCGGCCTCCGCCAGCTGCGCCCGGAACCGGCTGTCGTAGGTCGGCCGAAAGACCGACCGGAAAACGCCGATCGGGGTGTGGCGCAGGTCCTTCTCGGCGAGCAGGGACAGCGCGAGGGCATAGGCCGGGTTGTCCGTCCGTGCGTCGTGCACCACGACGTCGGGATCGTCGGCGCTGCCGATGCGCAGCGCGCCGGTGACCGGGTCGCGGACCACCGCCTGGTCCGACCTGCTGCCGAAGATCACGGGCTGCCCGTGCTCCAGCCGGATCGTCCAGTCGTCCTTGCGGGACGGGTCCTTCAGCGGCTGGTAGGCGTCGTTGTTGAACACCGGGCAGTTCTGGTAGATCTCGACCAGCGCGGTGCCGTCGTGCGCCACCGCCGCGCCGAGGGTCGCGGCCAGGTGGCGCCGGTCGGAATCGATCGTGCGGGCCACGAAGGAGGCCCCCGCGCCGATGGCGAGCGCGATCGGGTTGAACGGGTCGTCCAGCGAACCGCCCGGGGTGGACTTGGTGACCTTGCCGAACTCCGACGTCGGCGAGTACTGACCCTTGGTCAGCCCGTAGATCCGATTGTTGAGAAGCAGGATCTTCAGATTCACGTTCCGGCGCAGCGCGTGGATCAGGTGATTGCCGCCGATCGACAGTGCGTCCCCGTCTCCGGTGACCACCCAGACCGACAGGTCGGGACGGTTGATGGAGATCCCGGTGGCGATCGTGGGCGCCCGGCCGTGGATCGAGTGGATCCCATAGGTGTCCACGTAGTAGGGGAGGCGGGAGGAACAGCCGATGCCGGAGACGATGACGATGTTCTCCCGCGGAATCCGCAGGCTCGCCAGAAATCCCTGGGCGGCCGCGAGGATGGCGTGGTCCCCGCAGCCGGGGCACCAGCGGACCTCCTGGCTGGTGCGGAACTCGGCGGCGGACAGCGGCTCCGCCGTGCGTGGCACCGAGCGCAGCGCGGGAAGGTCGAAATCGAAATCGGTGCTCGTCACGAGACCTCGCCTCCTGTGATGATGTTCGCGAACACCTGCTCGAGTTCGTCCGCCCGGAAGGGCAGGCCACGCAGCTGCGTGTAGCTGACGGTGTCCACCAGGCAGTTCGCCCGGATGAGCGACGCGAGCTGACCGAGGTTCATCTCCGGCACGAGCACCGTGTCGTAGGCCGCGAGCACGTGGCCGAGATTGGCCGGCAGCGGATTGAGATGCCGCAGGTGAGCCTGCGCGATCGCCATCCCGCGCCGCCGGATGTTGCGGCAGGCGGCCGAGATCGGGCCGTAGGTCGAGCCCCAGCCCACGACCAGCAGCCGCGCCCCGTAGCCGGGCCGGCCGCTCGGGTCGTCGACCTCCAGCGGCGGCACCTTGATCCGGTCGATCTTCGCCTGCCTGATGCGGACCATCCGGTCGTGGTTGTCCGGGTCGTAGGAGACCGCGCCGGTCAGACTGTCCTTCTCCAGGCCGCCGATCCGGTGCTGCAACCCGGGCGTGCCGGGAATCGCGAGCGGACGGGCGAGCGTGGCCGGGTCGCGGGCGTAGGGAAGGAAGACCTCCCGGCCGTCCGCGGACATCCCGTTCCTGTCGGTGGCGTACTCGACCGTCAGGTCGGGCAGATCGTCCACGGCGGGCACCCGCCACGGCTCGGAGCCGTTGGCGAGGTAGCCGTCGGAGAGCATCACCACCGGGGTGCGGTATTTCAGCGCGATCCGGCAGGCCTCGATCGCGGTGTCGAAACAGTCCGCCGGTGACCGCGCCGCGAGCACCGGCAGGGGGGCCTCGCCGTTGCGGCCGTACATGGCCTGCCACAGATCAGCCTGCTCGGTCTTGGTGGGCAGCCCGGTGGACGGCCCACCGCGTTGCACGTCCACCACGACCAGCGGCAGCTCCAGTGCCACGGCCAGCCCGAGGGTCTCGCTCTTGAGCGCCATGCCGGGGCCGGAGGTGACGGTCACGCCCAGCAGTCCGGCGAAGCTCGCGCCCAGCGCGGCGCCGATCGCGGCGATCTCGTCCTCGGCCTGGAACGACCGCACCCCGTAGGACTTCAGCTTCGACAGCTCGTGCAGGACGTCGGAGGCCGGTGTGATCGGATAGGCGCCGAGGAACAGCCGCAGGCCCGCGCGCTCGGCCGCGGCGACCAGCCCGTACGCCGTCGCCTGGTTGCCCTGGATGTTGCGGTAGGTGCCGGCCGGCAGCGGAGCCGGGGCGACCTCGTAGGTGACCGCGAACGACTCCGTGGTCTCGCCGAGGTCCCAGCCGGCGCGCAGCGCGGCGAGGTTTCCCGCCAGCACCGCCGGCTTCCCGCCGAACCTTCGGCGCAGGAAGGAGACGGTCGGCTCGATCGGCCGGTTGTACATCCAGGACACCAGCCCGAGGGCGAACATGTTCCGTGCCCGGCTGGCCTCCTTGCGGGACAGGCCGAACTCGGCGACCGCCGCGCCCGCGAGGCTTGTCATGTCGATGGCGTGCACCAGGTAGTCGCGCAGCGATCCGTCGGTCAGCGGGTTGTCGTCGTAGCCGACCCGGGACAGCGCGCGGGGGGTGAAGTCGTGCGTGTCCACGATCAGCACGCCGCCCGGCCGCAGGTCGCCGATGTTGGCCTTGAGCGCGGCCGGGTTCATCGCGACCAGGGCGTCCAGCCGATCGCCCGGGGTCAGGACGCGGTCGTTCCCGAACTGCACCTGGAAGCTGGACACGCCGGGGAGGCTGCCGGCCGGCGCGCGGATCTCGGCCGGGTAGTTCGGCAGGGTCGCCAGGTCGTTGCCGAAGGTCGCGGCCTGCGCGGTGAAGCGGTCGCCGGTGAGCTGCATGCCGTCGCCCGAGTCGCCGGCGAACCGGATCACCACCCGATCCAGCCGCTCGACCCGCTGCCGCTCACGAGCCTGGTCGCGAACCTGTTCGGCGCCTATCTGTTCGACGGACATCACACAGCCTTTCTGGAATGCGACTCCCCATGCAGTTCCCGGACCGCCTCGACGGCGTCGGCGATGTGGTCCGCGGCAATTCGTATTTCCGCCTCGGTCGTGGGCCGGCCGAGGCTGAACCGCAGGCTTTCCAGCGCCTCGTCCTCGGTCAGCCCCATCGCGAGCAGCACGTGCGACGGTTCGGGGTCCGTCGAGGAGCAGGCGGAGCCCGCGGACACCAGCACCTCGGGCATGCGGGTCTGCACGGCGTCGGCCGGTGCGCCGGCGAACCGCAGATTCACGGTGTTGGGCAGCCGGAGGGCCCCCTGCCCGTTGAGCTGGGCGTCGACCCGGGCGGTGATCAGGCGGTGCAGCAGCCGGGTCAGGTCGCGTTCCCGGATGGCCTCGTCGTCCCGGTCGGCCGCGGCGAGCCGCGAGGCCGCTCCGAAGCCGACGATCCCCGCGGTGTTGAGGGTGCCGGCGCGCAGGCCGCGCTCCTGGCCGCCGCCGGTCAGCAGTGGCGCGAGGCGGGCCTGCAGCAGCCGGCTGGCCGCGAGCGCTCCCACCCCCTTCGGCCCGTACAGCTTGTGCGCGGACCAGACGGCCAGGTCGACCTGCCAGTCGTCGAGGGCGATCGCGATCCTGCCGGCGCCCTGGGTGATGTCGCAGCAGAACAGCGCCCCGGCATCGTGCACGAGCGGAACCATTTCGGCGACATCGTTGATCACGCCGGTCTCGTTGTTCGCCACCGCAACCGCGACGAGCGCGACATCCCCGTCGAGCAGCCAGTCCAGATGGTCGAGGTCGACGGTGCCGTCGCGGTTCACCCGGATCAGGTCGACCTTGCCCGAGTGGGCGTCGGCGGCCGCGTCGGCGGCCGCGAGGACCGCCCGGTGCTCGGTGGCGCCGACCAGGACGCGCCGCCGCTCGGGTTCCGCGGCGGCCAGCACGCCGCGGATCGCCAGATGAGCGGCCTCGGTGGCGCCGCTGGTGAACACGACATTGCGTCGCCGGGTGCCGACCAGGCTGGCGACCTCGTGCCGGGCGTTTTCGACGAGCTTCGCTGCCGCCTGGCCGGCGGCATGCTTGCTGGCGGCATTGGCGAACTGCTGGGTGAACACCGGCAGCATGGCGTCCAGCACCTGCGGATGGACGGGCGTGGTTGCGTTGTAGTCGAGGTAGATCATGCTTCCTCGGTGTTCTCGATGCGCTGGCGGATGTGCTGGCGAAGGTGCTGGTGGCGGGTTTCGGTGCCGGCGCAGTCCGGGCAGCCGGGATCGCGGTGGGTGCGGAAGGTCCGGAGATCCATGTCCCACAGATCGAGGTGGAGCATCCTTCCGGTCGTCGGTCGGCCGAAGCCGGTCATGATCTTGATCGCCTCCATCGCCGCGAGGCAGCCGACCGTGCCGGCCACCGCGCCCAGCACCGGGAAGCCGAGCGGTTCCCAGGACGGGTCGCCCGCGGCGAACAGGCAGCGCAGGCACGGTGACCCGGGTCGGACGGTCAGCAGGAACGCCTCGGTGGCGTTCATCGCGGCGACGACCAGCGGCACGCCCGCGACCACGCACAGGCGGTTGAGCAGGTAGCGCTCGGGAAAGTTGTGCCGGGCGTCGACGACCACGTCCGCCGCGGCGACAAGCTCGGGCAGTTCGGGATGGGTCAGCTCCCACTGCCGGGTGTTGACCTCGACGTCCGGATAGTGGGTGGACAGTGTCTCGGCGGCGCAGACCACCCGGGGCGAGCCGATTTGGTCGGGGCGCATCAGGGTCTGCCGGTTGAGGTCGGGCTCCTCAAGCACGCCGGGATGGACCAGCACGAGCCGCCCGACCCCGGCGGCGGCGAGGTAGGTGGCCGCGGCGCCGCCCACCCCGCCGACCCCGGCCACCAGCACCGTGGCGCGGCGCAGCAGACGTTGCTGCTCGGGACCGAATCCAGGAACGGTCAGCTGCCGTTCGAACCGTCTCCCCGTGGGGAGCGCCGTGGGGAACGCCACTCGGGGGGTGACCATGAATGCTCCTCGCGACCTGCGATCCGCCCCGACCAGTCCTGCTCGAAATCCGTCCCGGGATCGGCCGTGAGATCAGCCTTGAGATCAGTTCTGTCCGAATCGGTTCTGTGCGGCTCTGTCAGGCGATCTGTCAGGGGACCAGGGTGACCCGCCGCACCTCGGGCAGCAGCTCCTTCAGCCGTCTTTCGATCACGCCGGTCACCGTGCCGGAGGCCATCGAGCAGCCCCCGCAGGCTCCGGTCAGCCGCACCGACACCACGCCGTCCACGACGCTGACCACGGTCGCGTCGCCGCCGTCGCGCTGCAGGTAGGGCCGGATGTCCGCCATCGCCTGCTCGACCAGCGCCCGCAGCGCGGCGTCGGCCGCGCTCTGCTCGGCGGCCGCCGTCGCGGCGAAGGAGTTCCCGCAGCCGCAGGAATCACTGGCGTTCGGATTGCTGAAGGTGAAGCCGGACGAGGTGAGTGACTCCACGTAGTCGATGCGCACCCCGTGCAACAGCGGCGCCATCGTCCTGCTCACGAAGACCTCGAAACCGTCCTGGCCCACCACCAGGTCCTCCGGACCGGCCTCGGGAGCCAGCGCGAGGCTGTACTGGTAACCGGAACAGCCGCCGGCCTCCACACCGATGCGCAGCCCGAAGCCCGCGGTGGCGGCGTCGGAATCCAGCAGCGACCGAACCCTGCGCGCCGCGCGGTCGGTCAGCTCGATCGCCAGCTCGGTTCCCGTCGGAACTCCCGGCGCAGTTCTCGTCGTCATGCTGCTCGTCGTCATGCTGAGACCTCCTCTGCCCGGCTGGTGAGCCTTGCCCCCACCGCCGCCACGGCCTGCTCGATCACGTCGTAGACCTCCACCGGCTCGATACCGGCGGCCTCCAGCGCCTCGCGCGGTTCGGGCCCGACCTTGGAACACAGCACCGCGGCACAGTCGGAAAGCAGCCGGACCGTCTTCTCCAGGACGGATTCCTCCTCGCCGCATTCCGAAGGGCCGGCGCAGTAACGATCGACGCTGCGCGTCTGCACCAGCCTGGCCCAGCCATCTGCCGCCTCGTAGATCCAGAACTCCTCGGCGTGGCCGAAATGCTGGTTCACCACGCCTCCGCCCTTGGTCGCGACCGCGACCAGGACAACCCGCTCCGGCCGCACGGAGGTGCCGGCGGAAATCCGCAGCGCCTCGCGCTCGCCGCGCAGGTCCTGGCGCCACCGCTCGATGTCGGCGTGCACCTTCCGGCGCCCTTCGAGGTCGTAGGTCAGCTCGCCGTTCAGATAGGTTTCCGGACCGAACTCCTCGCTGCGGTCCTCACCCAGCAGCCCGACGGCGTCCGCGCGGCACTGGCGGCAGTGCCGCATCATGTTCATCTCGGCCCCGTCGTCGCCCTCACAGCGGTCCTGCAGCGCCTTGAGCTCCTGCGGGGTCGGACCGCGCTGCCCGGCGAGGCCGAACACCGTGCCGTGCTCCGGCGCGGAGACCAGCGGCATCACGTTGTGCAGGAACGCGCCCATGCTCCTGACCGTGCGGGACACCTCGACCAGATGGTCGTCGTTGACCCCGGGGATCATCACCGAGTTGATCTTCGCGAGGATCTTGCGCTCGGTCAGGGCCTGGAGCCCTTCAAGCTGGCGCTCGGACAGCACCTTGGCGGCATCCCGGCCGGTGTAGCGCCTGCCGCGGAAGGCCACCCACGGATAGATCCGCTCACCGACCTCGGGGTCGATCATGTTGATCGTGATCGTGACGTGGTCGACGTTGAGACCGGCGATCCGGTCCACGTGGTCGGGCAGGGCGAGCCCGTTGGTGGACAGGCAGAGCTTGATGTCCGGGCACTCCCTGGCCACCAGTTCGAGCGTGCGGAAGGTCCGCCGTGGGTTGGCGAGCGGGTCGCCGGGCCCGGCGATGCCGAGCACGCTCATCTGCTTGATCTGGCTCGCGACGTACCTGACCTTGGCGAGCGCCTCCTCCGGCGAGAGCAGCCTGCTGGTGACCCCCGGCCTGCTCTCGTTGGCGCAGTCGTACTTGCGGTTGCAGTAGTTGCACTGGATGTTGCAGGCGGGCGCCACCGCCACGTGCATCCGGGCGTAGTACTGGTGCGCCTCGGCGCTGTAACACGGGTGGTTGGCGATCTTCTCGGCGATTTCCGGATCGGTGACCGGCGCGCTGCTTCCGCAGCTCTTCTTGCTCCTGCAGCCGCTGCCCGCCGCCAGCTCGGGCGCTGCGGCCCTCGACTGCACCGGTATGGACGCGGCTGGTGTGGACGTGGACGGCGGGGACTGCAGAACTGGCAGGGAGATCGGGGCGGCGCTCATGATGCTTCGTCTCCGGGGCGGATGGTTGCGCTGGCGGCCCGCGTCGGCTCGATTTCGCGTTCCAGACAGCCGACTACTCGTCCGTTCTCAAAGGCGACCGCGTAGATGATGTGTTCCTGCAGGTAGAGGCCGATATTGATCACCTCGCCCCGGGTGCCCTCCGGCACCAGCACCTCGCCGACGGCGATCCCTGGCTCGGGATAGGTGCCGTCGTTGCGCAGCGCCCGGGTGGCGGTGACCAGGTCGCCGATGTCGTAGGCGTTCACGTAGCTCATGGCCGGGGCTGCCTCTGGAGGCCGTCCTGGGCGTTCTTCCGGGCGCTGTTCCGGGCGGTCTTCTGGATGGTGATGTCGGTCGTCGGGACGAAGGCGCGGGGAGCGTGGTCCCGCAGCACCTTGAACAGCCGGTGGTCCAGCGCCGTACCGGTGGTGAAGGCCTGGTAGGAGCGGATCAGCGCGTCGCGATAGCTGCCGAGCACGTGCTCCGGGCTGTCCGTGGCCTGGCAGCGCGCGTGCAGCTCCTCCAGCTGCTGGGCGAAATAACGCAGAATGTGCAGCCGGTGGACGTTGACCACCCGCGGGTCATAGGGCACGTCCAGCAGGCTGAAGTACTCCTCGGCGGTCGAGCACCGCTGGAACTGTCTGAGCAGGTCGTTCGCCATGGTGGTCACGCCGACGCCTCCCCGGCGAGTTCCTTCTGCAGACGGTCGATCGCGGAATACGCGGTGAAGGTGAGCGTGGCCACCTCCAGGATTCGCTCCCAGCCGGTCGGCAGGTCCTCGGCCAGGTCGTGCAGGTCGAGCTTCAGCCGGGTCGCCCTGGAGTTCAGCTTCCTCAGCTCCGCCCGCAGCTCGGCGACACGGTCGGGGGAAAGGCCCTCGGAGGTAACACGCCCGGACTGGTCAGGAGTCGTCATTCGCCACCTCGGGATAGGAGCTGACGGCCTTGGCGCCGGCGGCCACGAGTGACTCGCCGCGCTCGGCGAGCGCCTCCAGCGAGGGAAATCCGAACCGCTGGGCGTCGCGCAGCACATCGGACACCACGACGAGTCTCCCGGCGAAGACGATCGCCCAGCCGAATCCCTCGTGGCTCAGATCGAGAACGGCCGTGGTGTACGCGCCGGTCGCCTTTTCGATCCCGGCCGCGACGGCCTGGTAGAACGCGCGGACTCTTCCCTCGGTGGCCGCTTCGACGTCGCAGGCCACCGGGATCTCGCGCGTCTCGGCTCGGGTGACGACGAACGGGCGGAGCATGTTCTCGTCGGAGACCCGGTCCAGCTGGCCGTACGTGTCGCCGGCGCGTTGCTGGTCGACCAGGTCACGCAGGAACGAGCTCAGTTGTGCGCTCATGCCATACCTCCGGTTGGGGCCCAGGCCGGAACCGCGTCGGGACTGTGCTGGCGCAGCACCTTCCGCAGCCAGGGGGGCGGGGTGCCGGCCAGCACCCCCTGCAGCCGCCCGATGAGGTCCTCGACCGGCGTCCCCCTGGGGACCTTCAGCGGGTGGACCCGGGCGGCGACCACCTTGGCGGCGGCCGATCCGCCGATGTCGCAGACGTTGAGGATCGCGCAGTCCCGGACACTGGCCAGCCTGCTTTCGATCTTGCTGTCCTCCTCCCTGGCGGCCGGAGGGAGTAGCCGGGTCTCCAGCAGCCGCGCGCTCTGCGCGGAGACCTCGTACACGTCGAACCGCCGGCACCAGCCGAAGTGCTGGTCCACGGCACTGCCGTCGCTTGTCGCAAAGGCGATCTTCAGCACATCGACTCCCTGGAAACGTCCTCGGGAACTTCTGGAACGTCCCCGGAAAAGTCCTCGGGAAAGTTCTCGGGAACGTCCCTGGAAACGCCCTTGGGAACGTCCTCGGAAACAGCGCGGGAAACGACCCTGGGTTCGGCGTGGTCGTGGTGGTCGAGCAGCTGGTTCGCCGCGTCGACCAGCAGCCGCAGGCTGCCCCGGTAGCCCGCGGTGCCGCGCAGCGCGGCGCCGAGCCGGTCGTACACCGGGAAACCCAGCACCAGATGGGCCGCGCCGATCCGCCTGGCCAGCGCCCGCGCGTGGCTGGAGGCCAGGACGAGTTCGGCGCCCGCCTCGGCTGCCCGCTCCTCGAGGTCGTTCAGATCGCCGATGACCACCTCGTCGCACGGCACCTGCTCCAGCACGGGCGCGGCCTGCGGGGAGACCGCGGTGACGATCTCGGCGCCCACGTCACGCAGCAGCGAGGTGACCCCGTACAGCTGGTCGGGTTCCAGGGCCAGCGCGACCCGGGCCCCGCCGAGCACGAAGTGGGTGTCGAGCAGGCCGTCGGCGAGCCTGCTGCGCCATCTGCGCGCCGCGGCCGGGACCGGCCTGCCCGTGCGGTCCAGCAGGTGCATGACCAGCGCGTCCGTCGCGGTGAGCCCACAGAGGTGCGCCAGGTGGGTCGCCTCGGCTCCGGTGCGCTCGGCCAGCACCGCCGCGGCCCCGGCCACCGTGGCGCCGACCGCCGTGATGGCGTCGCAGTCACCCAGCCGGCCCAGGTCGGCGAGCGTGGTGCCGCCCGTCGTCAGCGGCGACCAGTCGTCCGCCAGGTGACCGTCCAGTGATCCGGACAGGTCCGGCACCATGATCGGATCGAGCCCGAACGCCGTCATCAGCTCGGCCAGTTCGTCGACGTCCGCGGCTGACAGCGCGGGTCCGACCAGGACGGCGGACGGGCTGGGATCACCGGGGGGCGCAGGGGCCGTGGGGGCCGGAGGCGGCG
>JADGHD010000128.1 GCA_019689615.1 Frankia sp.
GAGCACCACGCCGCCGGAGCCGAGGTCGTGCAGTGCCGCGAGCGCGAACAGTGCGGAGCTGGCCCCCAGCGTCGGCAGCGTCGGCGGGGAACCCGCGCACAGCGCGGCGGCATGCCTGGCGGGAAGACCGGCGGCGACAACCGGCCTCTCCGCGAGCCCGAGTCGCTCGACAGCGACGCCGACGCCGCGCTCCCGCTCAAGCCGGGCGTCCGAGTAGTCCCGGACGGTGGGCTCGCCGACGGCCCGACTGTGCACGGGCAGGCTGCGGACCACCCGGCCCACCAGCTCCACGACGGCGCCGCCGAGCCCGGCGGCGCCGTCGGGCCCGGCCAACACGGCCGCGGCGCCGGCGGGCTGCCCCGTCTGGGGGGCGTCCGCGGCGACGACCAGCGTCCCGGGGGAGGCTTCCGCGAGCGCGTCGAGCACCGCCGGCGCGCCGCCGACCTGCTCGACGACGGCGACGTCCGCCGCAAGCCCGATCCCGGCCGACAGCGCGGCTGCGTTGCCGCCGACGAGCAGCGGCAGCTCCCGGGTCACGAACACCACCCGGCGCACGGCCGGCGCCGCGGCGTCGGCCGTGCCCGCGCCGGCCGCGAGCCCGGCGGCGGTCAGCGCCGCGCGGGCGGCGGCGACACCGAGGGTCAGCGCGTCCTCGTCGGGGCCGACGACCCGTCCCTGCGCGGACCCCCATGGGGGCAGGTAGGTGCCCAGGGCGACGAGCGTCACCATCCGGTCCTCTCCCTCTCCTTCATGCCTCATTGGCCGCTGCCGGTGCGACGTGCCGGAGCAGGCCGCGCGGTCCGGACGCTGGCGTGGGTGGTGCGGTGCGGGTCAGCGCACCCGGAGGGCGGCGAGGCCGGCGGGCGCGACGCCCATGACCACACGTAGCGCGGCATCGATCTCGGTGGCCGAGAGGCGTCCGCCGCCAGCGGCGGTGTAGCCGGGGCGCACGGTCCAGGTGTCGACCGGGTGGACGGTGTTCCCGTCGATGCGCAGGACCTGACCGGTGAGCCAGCCGGACTGCTCCGAGCACAGCCAGGCGACCACCGGCGAGGAGTTGGCCGGGTCGAAGGGGTCTAAGCCGTCGCCGCCGCCCGACTGGGCGTGACCGGTGCCGGCGGTCATCCGGGTCGCCGCGATCGGCGCGATGCAGTTCGCGGTCACGCCGTACCGGGCGCCTTCCATCGCGGTGGTCCTGGTGAGATTGGCGATCCCGGCCTTGGACGCGGCGTAGGCGGCCTGGCCGAAGTTGCCGACCAGCCCGGCGCCCGAGGTCGTGTTCACGATCCGGCCGGAGACCGGCTGCCCCGCCTTGTACTGGGCCCGCCAGTAGTCACAGGCGTGCTTGGTGAGGGCGAAGGTGCCCTTGAGGTGCACGGCCAGAACCGCGTCCCAGTCCTGCTCCGTCATCGACGTGATCGTCGCATCGCGTAGGATGCCGGCGTTGTTGACGACTGCGTCGAGCCGGCCGAACCGTTCGATGGTCCGTTGCACCATCGCGGCGACCGCCGCCCAGTCTGCCACGGAGCCGGTGTCGCTGACGGCCACGCCGCCGATGGCCTCGATCTCGGCGACGACCGCGTCGGCCGGTGATTGGGCCGCATCGTCGGCCGACTCACCGCGTACGCCCACACCCAGGTCGTTCACCACCACCATAGCTCCGTGGGCGGCAAGCTCCAGGCAGTGGGCACGCCCTATCCCCCGACCGCCGCCGGTGACAATGACGACCCGCCCGTCGAGCATCCGCTTCTCTCCCAGTGCCTGCACTCGTCGGCCCCCTCGTCGGATCGACCGCCAGACCAGCGCGGCCGCTGCCCGGCGCACGCTGCGACCCTAAGCTGACTTGACATATTCGTCAAACTTCGGTCTGATGGGGCTGAGAAAACGCCGCTCGCGGCGCTGCTGGCTAGCTCTGGCAGGAATCTGAGCGAACTTCACGCCCTTCGGCCATGCCTCGGGACCGGTCAACCAGGGCTCGGCCAATGTCGCCGGGATCGGTGTCGTTGGTCCTCCGACGGACGGCTGGGATGATCAGGATTGGCATGTCCACGTCCCAGCAGCCCCGAGCGGTCCGACAGACGCGACGACATTCGACTAGCCGCCGAGGAGAGCGTCGATGCCCAGCGAGCCGGACGATAAGGGGATGGACCAGTTCGTCGCCGAGGTCCGTGCGTTCCTCGACGCGAACGCCACCCGCCGCGCCCACGTCGGCGACGAGGTCGTCTGGGGCGAGGGCGAGGACCGGATCACGTACTTCAGCACGGATCCGCCGGAGGTCGAGGCCGCCAGGGTGGCGGCAGCGAAGGCGTGGCAGAAGGTCCGCTACGACAACGGCTTCGGCTGGATCACTGGCCCGCCCGAGTTCGGCGGCCGGAACCTGACCAGTCTGCACGACCTGGTCTACGACAGTCTGGAGGCCGAGTACGACGTCCCGGACACCGGGGTTCTCTCGCTGATCGGGCTCGGGATGATCGGGCCGACGATCCTGGCCCACGGCACCGAGGAGCTCAAGCGGCGCTACCTGCCGGCGATGTACGCCGGCAGGATCATCGCCTGCCAGCTGTTCAGCGAGCCGGGCGCCGGCTCGGACCTCGCCAGCCTGGCGACGCGGGCGGTCCGCGAGCGTGACGGCTGGGTTCTCAACGGGCAGAAGGTGTGGACGTCGGTGGCGCAGCACGCCGCCATCGGGCTGGCGCTGTGCCGCACCGACCCGGAAAAGCCCAAGCACAAGGGCATCACCGCGTTCATCGTCGATATGTCCGCGCCCGGCGTCGACGTCCGCCCGCTGCGGCAGATGAGCGGCGGCGCCGAGTTCAACGAGGTGTTCCTGACCGACGTGTATGTCCCCGACGACCACCGGCTCGGCCCCGTCGACGGCGGGTGGGGCGTCGCGCTGACCACCCTGATGAACGAGCGGGCCAGCGTCGGCGGCGAGGGCGCCGGCCCGGCGGGACGGGCGGTCGGCCTGCAGTTCCTGACCGAGCTGCTGCGGGCCAACGGACGCCAAGCCGACGCCGCGGCGCGCCGCCGGCTCGCCGAGCTGTTCGCCGACCAGGCCGCGAGCGAGTACCTCAACCGGCAGGCACTGCGCCGGTTCCGCGCCGGCGAGCAGCCCGGTCCGGAGGCGAGCGTCTCCAAGCTCATGTACGCCCAGAACCTCACCCGCGGCGCCCACTTCGCGGCCGAGATCGTCGGCCCGCGGCTGGTCGCCGACACCGGGGAGTGGGGCACGTTCTCCTGGACGGAGCTGCTGCTAGCCACCCCCGCGCTGCGCATCCTCGGCGGCACTGAGGAGATCATGAAGAACATCCTGGCCGAGCGGGTTCTCGGCCTGCCCAAGGAGCCCGGCATCGACACGACGTCACCATTCCGCGAGCTGCGCCGATCGGGGAGGACTGGGGCATGAGCACGGGCGCGGACGCGAGGGCCGCGGACACGGCGCGCGCGGAGGTCAGCGATACGGAGCTGGCCGAGCTGCGCACCACGGTGCGTAACTTTCTGTCCACCAGGGCGGACGAGTCGGCGGTGCGCGCCGCGATGGACTCCGAGCGCGGCTACGACGAGAAGGTGTGGTCCCAGATCGCCGGGGAGCTGGGGCTGCCCGCGCTGGCGCTGCCGACCGAGTACGGCGGCGACGGCTGCGGCCTAGTGGAGCTGTCCGTCGTGATCGGCGAGATGGGCCGGGTGCTGCTACCATCGCCGTTCTTCTCGACCGTCGTCCTCGCCGCTACGGCGGTCGTCGCTTCCGGCGATGCGGGCGCCGCCGAGCGCCTGCTACCCGGCATCGCCGCCGGCACGACGACGGCCACCCGCGCGGCCCCCCCCCGCGCCGGCTCCTGGGAGCCGGCCGCGGGCGCGCTCGGCGTCCGGGTCACCGGTTCCGGCTCGGAAAGGGAGGTCGTCCTCGAGGGCACGGCGCCGCTGGTGGTCGAGGGCGCCGCCGCGGACGTGGCTCTGGTCGTCGCCGACGGCCCGGCCGGGCCGACCCTCTACGAGGTCGAAGCGACGGCGGACGGGGTGACCCGGACGACGCTGCGCGGTCTCGACCTGACCCGCCGGATGGCTCGGATCGACTTCCGGAACGCCCCGGCACGCCTTGTCGGAAGGCCGGGCGGGGCGGCGCTCGCCGTCGCCCGGGTCCTCGACGTCGCCACCACGGCCTTGGCGGCCGAGCAGGTCGGCGCGGCCCGCGCCTGTCTGGAGACGGCCACCGCCTACGCCAAGGAGCGCATGCAGTTCGGCCGTCCGATCGGCTCGTTCCAGGCCGTCAAGCACAAGTGCGCGGACATGTTCGCCCGCGTCCAGGTGGCCGACGCGGCGGCGGTCGAGGCCGCGCGGGCGGTCGACGGCGCGCCGGGCTCGCCGGACCCCGGTGTGGCCGCCGCCGTCGCGCACGCCGTCTGCTCCGAGGCGTTCATGGCCGTCGCCGCCGAGAACATCCAGGTCCACGGCGGCATCGGCTTCACCTGGGAGCACTCCGCCCACCTCTACTACCGCCGGGCCAAGGCCTCCCAGCTGCTGTTCGGCGGTCCGGCCGTCTACTACGAGCGGCTCCTGCGGCGCGCCGGCGTGTGACCCCGGCTCCGGCTGCGGGCATATTCCCCGTAGGCGCGTTCCATGCCCCGGCGTTCGGCGTCATGCGGCAGCGATGTTCGGGGGGTGCTGGGCCTTGTCCCGTCCCATTGTTTCGTCATGTCTAATCCGTATGTCTAATCGGTCCTGTCCGGCTCGCCCGCGGCATCCGATGGTGAGACAGCAGGGGCACCGCCCCAGGATGGCGGCGGCCGTCCCGCGGCGGTGCCGGTTCGTCGCCGGATCCAGCGCCCGTCGTCAGACTGATACCGGTGGTCCGTCGAGAGCGCCCCCACGCCGGACCAGAGGCGGCGCAGGGCTGCGGCGCGTTCGGAGCGGTCTAGGCCCCGCAGGTCGGCGGCACCGCGTTCGGTCACTACGACGTCGACATCGTGACCGACCGTACTCACCGGAGCCGAGAGCCGCTCGACGAGGGTCGGGCGGCCGCGGTGGGTCGACGGCAGGGCGATGATGCTCAGCCCGCTGGCCGACCGGGCGGCGGCAACCGCGTAGTCGCTATGCCCGCCGATGCCGCCGACCGCGGCCCCCGGCACGCCCTCGACGTTGACCTGGCCCTGTTCGTCGATCTCGATCGCCGTGTTGACCGCAACGAACGGCGTGCCCGTCGAGAGCCGGGTGAGGTCGTGGGTGTATTCCATCCGGCGCAGCAGGGGCCTGCCGTCTGCCCAGGCCAGCAGTTCCGGCCCGCCCGCCAGGTAGGTGGTTGTCGGGCTGCCGAGCAGCAGGCCGCGCCGGTCGAGGTCAACGACGCCGTCGGGCAGCAGGCCGGTGTCAATCCGCACCGGCTCGCGCAGCGCCTCCAGGACCGCCAAGCCCATCGCGCCCGGTCCGACCTGCACCCGGGCGCCGGCCGGCGCGAGCCGTGCGACCTGCTCGGCGATCGCCCGGTGGGCGTCGGAAGGCGGGGTGAAGGCGAGCGACAGCGGCGGGGCGTCGCTCTCCCCCACGACCGTCAGGCGCTCCGCCGGCAGCGGTGGGCCCGGATCGCAGCCGCGCGGCGCCTTGACGGCGACGACAGCCGCGATGTGGGCGCCCGCGTCGACGGCCGCCCGCATCCAGGAGATCTCGGTCGCGAACACGTAGCCGTCGCCGCGGGCGGCGGGGACCACGGTGGCGACCAGCAGGTCGGGACGCAGCGGGCCGCGCAGCAGCGCCGGCACGGCCGACAGCCGGACGGGCAGCGCCCGCACCCGGCCGTCGTCCACCGGCCGGCGCAGGCCCCAGCCGCCCATCACGGCCCGCACGTCTGCGAACGCGTCGTAGTCGAGACCGGGATCCGGGTTCGGCAGCCAGCCAAGCAGCAGCCGCACCCCGCCGGCCTCCGCAGCCGCAGCGGACAGCGCCGTGGACGCTGCCCGCGGCGCGCCGATCCCGTCGCCGACGGCCACCCGGCAGCCCGGCCGGACCAGCTCCGCCAGTGCGTGGGCGTTTACGTCGACGGGACTCACGCCGACAGGATGGTGACGGCCGCGGTGCCCGGGGCGCCGTAGAGCTGGGCGTAGCCGACCCGCGCGTTCTCCACCTGGCGGTCGCCGCACCGGCCACGCAGCTGGTTGACCAGCTCGTAGACCTGGCGTAGCCCCGAGGCGCCGACCGGCTCGCCGTTGGCGAGCAGGCCGCCGTCGGTGTTGACCGGTATCCGCCCTCCGATCTCGGTGGCCCTCTCGGCCAGCAGCTTCTCCTGCTCGCCGTCGGCGCAGAACCCGTTCTCGGCCATATGGATGATCTCCGAGCCGGCGTCGGTGTCCTGCAGCTGCGCGACGTCGACGTCCTCCGGGCCGACGCCGGCCTGCTCGTAGGCGGCCTTGGAGGCGAACACCGTCGGGCTGGGCGCCGCGTCCAGCTGCAGCGACGGGGTCAGCACCTCGAACGCTCCCTCGCGCCGGGAGAAAAGCTGGCTTGCCAGCAGGTAGACCGGCTTGTCGGTGTAGCGGCGGGCGATGTCGGCACGGCACAGGACCGCGGCGGCCGCGCCTTCGTTGGGGCCGCAGTACATGTACTGGGTCAGCGGATAGTTCAGGTACGGCGACTCGAGGATCTGCTCCTCCGTCAGCGGCGTGCGCCGCCACGCGCGCGGGTTCGCCGCCCCATTGCGGAACGCCTTCGCCGCCGCCCGCGCGAGCGTCCTCGGGGTGATCCCAAAGTCGTGCATGTACCGGTTGATCTTCATGCCGAAGAAGTGTGTGGTCAGGAACAGCCCCACCTCGCCGTACCAGTCTGGCAGCCCGGACACCGACGGGTGGTCGGAGAACGCCCCCCGCGGGTGCTTGTCGAGCCCGACCGCGAGCGCGATGTCGGCCTCGCCGAGCCGGATGGCGTTCGCCGCCATCGCGAGCGAGGTCCCGCCGGTCGCGCAGCCGGTGAACACCGCCCGGGCCGGGATCCCGGTCATGCCGAGCAGCGCGGTGATCGCCTCCGGGTTCTTTACCTCCATGCTGCCGGCATAGAGTACCTGGATCGCGGGCCAGTCGACGCCCGCGTCGCGCAACGCCTCGATGACGGCGTCCTCGCCCATCTCCAGCGCGGACCTGCCGGGGTAGCGGCCGAACGGGTGCAGGCCGACCCCGATGATCGCGACGTGGACATCACTCGGAGCCACGGTTGGTCCCCTCCTCGTTGTCCGCCGTGCCGTCGACCGGGGCGAACGCGTAGATCATGATCTGGTTGCCGTCGGCGTCCGTGCGGAACGGGACGATCCGCAGTTCCATCTCCTGGCCGATACGCAGCTTGGCGGGGTCCGGCTCGGTCAGCCTGGCCTCCACCCGCAGCGCGCCCGGCAGCTCGACGTAGCCGATGGTGAACGGCTCGAAGTTCTGCTCGTCATCGCGGGCGTACGGTGGGGACGGTGGGCGGAACCGCTGGGTCGTGAAGGTCCACAGCGTGCCCCGACGCGGCAGCTCGACCTTCTCCAGCTCCTCGCGCACGCCGCCTACCAGCCGGTGGATGCGGTATGGGAAGACCACCCGCCCGTCCGACGAACGGCCGCCGATCAGCGCCGGGTGGTCCGACGGCCAGGTGAACAGGTTCTCGGCGACCGGCACCTGCTGTGCCATCACGGCTCTCCTCTGCTCGACGTCGCGGTGGCGGGCACTGCCCCGGCCGCCGCCGTTACTCACACGGATCAGTCGGGCACAGCGGCTCGGTCGCACGTGGCGACGGCCGGGGGGCGGGCGCCGGTGACCAGCGACCACAGGCAGTCGTCGCCCTCGCCGCCCAGGACGGCGGCGCCGACGAGCTCCTCCCAGCGGCGCTGCGAGCCGTCCTCGTCCCGCCACGCCCACAGCCGGCGGGTCAACCGGTGCAGCGGGTGCTCCTGGGTGAGGCCGATGGCGCCGTGCAGCTGGTGCGCGCCGGTCGCGACGGCGCCCGCGCAGGCTGCCGCGACCGCCCGCGCGGCTGCCGCCGTCGCGTGCCCGGGACGGTCGAGCGCGACCGCGAGTGCCGCGTCCAGCAGGTCGCGCTCGACGGCGAGCCTGGCGACAAGCTGGCCCACCGGCGCCAGCGCGGCCAGCGGCCGGCCGAACTGGCGGCGGGTGCTGACGTGCTCCTTCACCAACTCGCAGGCCCGTTCGACGGCGCCGGCGATCGCCGCGGCCCGCAGCAGCGCCGCCCGGTCGAGCACGTCGCGGGCGAATCCGGCCGGCGCCAAGGCGACGGCGTGCGCGGGCACCGCCACACCATCGAGGCGCAGCGTCCCGAGCGGCTCGTCCGCGAAGTTGCGTCCCACCTCCACGGCGATCCCGGGTGTGCCGCCGGGGTCGAGGACCGCGACGACGGTCCCGTCGACGGCGGTCACCTCGGCGGGCCGGACGACGACGACAACCCGGTCGACGGCCGGCAGCCAGCGCACGTCGGGGATCGTCCCGGCCAGCCGCCAGGGGCCGCCCGAGCCGACGGGCCGGGCCTCGGCCTGCCCGAGGGATGCGTGCGCCACGGTCGCCCTGCCGGTCGCGGCCGCGACCGGAAGGGCGACCGTGGCCAGCGCCCAGGCGGCGAGCCCCGTCTCCACCAGCGGGACGGGCACGGCGTGCCGCCCCGTCCCGGCAGCCAGCTCCGCGGCGGCGGCGAGGTCTCCGCCCGGCCCGCCGAGCTCCTCGGGAACGCCGACGAGCGGCCAGTCCAGCTCGCTCACCAGCCTCCAGAGCGAGGACGCATCGACGGCGTCGGCCGCCGGTGCGTCCCCGAAGACGTCGTCGACGACGCCGCGCAGGTCCGCATCAAAGATCACTTCGGCACCTCCGCCCGGCTGATGATGGTCTGCAGAACCTCGGACGAGCCGCCGCGGATGCTGGCGCCCGGCACGGCCCCCAGCCCCTCGGCAAGCAGCCGGCGGGCCTCGGGGTCGCCGCCGCAGACATCGAGCACATAGCGGGCGGTTTCGACGACGGCCTTCTCAAACGCGGTGCCAAGCAACTTGGACTCGGCGGCCAGCCGCACCGGCGCCTCGCCGGCGTCAATCGCGCGGGCAAGCTGAAGGCACAGCTCGCGCAGCCCGGCGAGGCGGGCGGCGAGCATCCCGACCCGCTCGGTCACGCCCCTGTCGGGAACGCGCCGGGCAGCCCGGACCATGGCGGCGAGCAGCGGGTAGGTGGACAGGAACCGTTCGGCGCCGCCGCGCTCGAAGGCGAGCTGTTCGGTGACCTGCTTCCAGCCGGCGCCGACGGTACCGAGCACCCGCGAGTCCGGGACGAACACGTCCTCGAAGACGACCTCGTTGAAGTGGTGCTCCCCGACGAGATCGAGGATCGGGCGGACGGTGATGCCCGGGCTGTCCCTGTCGACGATGAACTCGGTGAGCCCGGCGTGGCGGTCGGCGTCGGCGCCTGCCGGCTCTCCGGTGCGCGCGAGCACGTAGAGGTGCGTGGCGTTGTGCGCGGACGTGGTCCAGATCTTGGTACCCGTGATTGACCAGCCGCCGTCCACCCGCACCGCCCGGGTGCGCACCGCCGCGAGGTCCGAGCCGGCCTCGGTCTCGCTCATCCCGAGGCCGAAGACCAGCTCGCCGCGGCAGATCGCTGGCAGGAACTCCGACCGCAGATGTTCGCAGCCGCTGCGCAGGATGGACGGGCCGATCTGCCGGTCGGCCGTCCAGTGGGCCGTCACCGGGGCGCCGGCGCGCAGCAGTTCCTCGGTGACGACGAAGCGCTCCACGTTGGAACGCCCACCGCCGCCGTACTCGCGGGGCCAGGTCATCCCTATCCAGCCGCGCTCGCCCAGGCGCCGGCTGAACTCCGGATCGTACCCCCGCATCCAGCCGTCACAGCGCGCCGTCACACAGGCGGCCGCGACGAACTCGCGAACCTCCCGGCGCAGCGCCTCCAGCACGTCGGCGCCAACAGTCATCCGTCTCCTCAAGACACGCCGGCCGGTCCGCGGCCCAGGCTGCCCACCTTGGCGACGTACTTGACGAAATCGTCAAAAGAATATGCTCGCCTACTGGTCCGGTCAAGGGGGCGCCGTGACCGCCAGCGACACCCGGCCGCCCTCCAGGCGCACGGCACCTGCGGATGCCACGCTGTTCCAAGGGGAGCCGGCCCGCCGAACCGCTGTCGAGCAGCCCCCATCACCGCAGCCACCCCACAAGGGCGCTAACGATTCCGTCAGAAGAACTTTCGCAGCGACTGCGCATCCCGTAACGTTCCGACCCGCTGACCTGCCGGGCCGCGCGGCCCGGCCGGGGCGGGCGGGGGGGCGCCCCCCAAGGGGG
>JADGHD010000129.1 GCA_019689615.1 Frankia sp.
CGACCGGGGCGGGCACGCCGGCCGGGGGCGGGGGGAGTGGTGGCGCGGTCCCGGCCCCGGCGGTGCCCCGGCCGGGCTCGCGGGAGCGCTGCTCGGCGGCCACCGAGCGCAGCCGGTCGACCGCGCCCGGGGCGGCGAACTGGGCGGCGCCGAGCCCTTCGACGAAGTAGCCGCGCCGTACCCGGCCGGCCTCCTCGAACGCGGACAGCACCCGGTACATGGCCGCGAAGCCGCCGGGCACCCGCTCGGCCATCACCGCGCCGCGGGTGACGATGCCGTGCCGGTCCAGCAGGGCCTGCGCGAGCGCGTGCGCCCGCCGCGTCGGGTCGGTGTCCCGCTCGGGCAGCAGCGACCAGCGCCCGGCCACCGTCGGCGGCCCCGAGCGCCGCGGCAGCGCGGGCCGACCGGGCCGCCCGCCGGCGCCGTACCCGCCGGCCAGGCCGTAGCCGCCGAACCCCGTCCGGCTGCGCGCCCGGGGCGGGGCCCGGCGGGTGGAGTGCGTGCCGCGCCCGGCGGACAGCCGCGCCCGCAGCGGGGCGAGCGTGTCGTTGGTGACCAGCCCTGCCCAGACGAGGTCCCAGATCGCGGTGACGAGCGCCTCGTCGTCGAGGCTGCCGACCCGCTCGGACAGCGTGCGGAAGAACAGCGCCTGGCCGCCGGCCAGCGCGTCCAGCACGGCCTGGTGCAGCGGGCTGGCCACCCCGGGCAGCGCCGGTGGCCCGTCGCCGCCGTCTGCGCCGTCCGGCGGGCCGGCGGCCCAGGCGGCGCCGGCCGCCGCGCCCGCGGCCGGCTCGGCGCTGTCGAGGTCGACCACGCCCGGCGGCGGGGAGTCGCCGGCCCGGTCCGGCGCCGGGCCGTCGGCACCGACCAGCGGGAGCAGCAGCGGGGCCGCGTCGGCGAGGACCAGCGTGACCCACCCGTCGCCGCCGGTGAGCCCGCCGGCGCCGGCCCAGAGCACCTCGCCGGTGGCGCACAGCTCGTCGAGCATCGCCGGCTGGTAGTCGGCCACCCGGGCGGGGAGCACCAGCTGCTCCCATGCGCTCGCCGGGATGAGCGCCCCCTGCAGCTGCTCCACCACCCGCAGGACCCCGTCGACGCCGCGCCCCCGGCCGCTGGTGACCGACTGCCAGGCGGGGAGGAACGAGGCCAGCGCCCGTGCCGGCACCGCCTCGGCCTCCCGGCGCAGCGCCGCGAGGCTGCGGCGGCGCAGGCGGCGCAGCACGTCCGCGTCGCACCACTGCTCGCCGGTCCGCCCGGGCCGCAGCTCCCCGCGCACCAGCCGGCCGGCGCCGACCAGCCGCTCCAGCGCCCCGGTCACGACCGCCACCCCGAGCCCGAACCGGGCGGCCAGCTCGTCGGCGTCGAACGGCCCGCGGGTGCGGGCGTAGCGCGACGCCAGGTCGCCCAGCGGGTCGCGGACCGGCTCGGTGAACGCGGCCGGCACCCCCGGCGGCAGCGGCACCCCCAGCGCGTCCCGCAGCCGCCCGGCGTCCTCGACGGCGACCCAGCGCTCCTCGCCGGCGATCCGCACCCGCAGCGCCCGGCCCGCGGCCGCGAGCCCGGCCAGCCACTCCTCGCGCGCCCCGCGGGCCGCGGCCTCCTCGGTGGTCAGGTCGCCGAGCACCCGCAGCAGGTCGGCGGTCTCCTCGACGTCGCGGGCGTGCCGCTCGGGGGCGAGCCGGGACAGCTCGGCCTCGACCTCGGCCAGCACGCCCGGGTCGATGACCTCCCGCATGTCGACCTCGCCGAGCAGCTCGGCGAGCAGTGAGCTGTCCAGCGACAGCACCTGGGCGCGGCGCTCGGCCAGCGGCGCGTCCCCGTCGTAGAGGAACGTGGCGATGTAGCCGAACAGCAGCGACGCGGCGAACGGCGACGGCGCCGGCGTCTCCACCTCGACCACCCGCAGCCGCCTGGCGTCGACGTCGCGCATCAGGCCGACGAGCGCGGGCACGTCGAACACGTCCCGCAGGCACTCCCGCATGGTCTCGACGACCACCGGGAAGTCCTCGAACCCGGCGGCCACCGACAGCAGGGCCGCGCTTCGCTGCCGCTGCTGCCACAGCGGGGTGCGCCGGCCGGGGGAGCGGCGCGGCAGCAGCAGGGCCCGCCCGGCGCACTCCCGGAACCGGCTGGCGAACAGCGCGCTGCCGCCGACCTCGGCCCGCACGATCGTGGCGATCTCGTCCGGGTCGAAGACGACGTCGTCGGCGGCCGGCGGGGAGGCGGCGTCCGGCACCCGCGCGATGATCCCGTCGTCAGTGTGCATGATCTGCACCTCGGTGCCGTACCGCTCGCGCAGCCGGGCGCCGATCGCCAGCGCCCACGGGGCGTTCACGGTGGCGCCGAACGGCGAGTGCACCGCCAGCCGCCAGTCGCCCAGCTCGTCGTGGAACCGTTCGACCACCAGCGTCCGGTCGTCCGGGAGGTGCCCGGTGGCCGCCCGCTGGTCGTCCAGGTAGCGCAGCAGGTTGCTGGCCGCCCACTCGTCGAGCCCGGCCGCCAGCAGCCGGGCGTGCGCCTCGTCCGGCTGCAGCCGGCGTAGCTGGCGCACGAACGCGCCGATCGCCCTGCCGAGCTCGGCTGGGCGGCCCGGCCGGTCGCCGTGCCAGAACGGCAGCCGCCCCGGCTGGCCGGGGGCCGGGGTCACCGTCACCCGGTCGGCGGTGATCTCCTCGATCCGCCAGCTCGACGCCCCGAGCAGCACCACGTCGCCGACCCGGGACTCGAACACCATCTCCTCGTCGAGCTCGCCGACCCGGCTCGCCTTCTCCCCGGCCAGGAACACGCCGAACAGGCCCCGGTCGGGGATCGTGCCGCCGTTGGTCACCGCGAGCCGCTGCGCGCCGGGCCGGCCGCTGATCGTGTTCGCCGCCCGGTCCCAGACGATGCGGGGCCGCAGCTCGGCGAACGCGTCCGAGGGATAGCGCCCGGCCAGCATGTCCAGCACGGACTCCAGCGCCGACGCCGGCAGGGTGGCGAACGGCGCCGCCCGGCGGGCGGTGGCCGCGAGGTCGTCGACGTGCCAGGTGTCCATCGCGGCCATCGCCACGACCTGCTGGGCGAGCACGTCCAGCGGGTTGCGCGGGTAGCGGACCTCCTCGATCGCACCGTCGCGCATCCGCTCGGCGACCACGGCCGACTCCAGCAGGTCAGCCCGGTGGGTCGGCAGGACCACCCCGCGGCTGGCCGCGCCCACCTGGTGGCCGGCCCGGCCGACCCGCTGCATCCCGGCGGCCACGCTCGGCGGGGCCGAGATCTGCACCACGAGGTCGACGGTCCCCATGTCGATGCCCAGCTCCAGGCTGGACGTCGCGATCACCGCGGGCAGCCGGCCGGCCTTGAGGTCCTCCTCGATCAGCAGCCGCTGCTCGCGGCTGACGCTGCCGTGGTGGGCCCTGGCGACCTCGGCGAACTCCGGCACCGTCCGCGCCAGGCCCGACTGGCCCGCCACCTCGGCCGGCGCCCGCGCCGCCGCCAGGGGCGGCCGGCCAGGCTCGGCTGCCTGCTCCCAGCCGCCGTCGCCGTCCGCCGCCCGTGCCTCCTCCGCGGCCAGCAGCCGCTCGGCGTGCAGCTCGTTCAGCCGGGCGCACAGCCGTTCGGCCTGCCGGCGCGAGTTGGCGAAGACGATCGTCGACCGGTGGGCCAAGATCAGGCCGAGCACCTGTGCCTCGACCGCGGGCCAGATCGACGGCCGGCTGGGCAGCGCCTGCGGCACCTCCTCGCCGGGCACCTCGGACAGGCGCGGCGGGGCGGGCATCCCCGGCTCGGTCATGTCCGGGACCGGCACCACCACGTCGACCTGCAGGGTCTTCGCCAGCGGCGGGCGGACCACCGTCACCGGCCGGGCGCCGCCGAGGAAGCGGGCGACCTCCTCCACCGGGCGCACCGTCGCCGACAGGCCGATCCGCCGGGGCGGGGCGTCGAGCAGCGCCTCCAGCCGCTCCAGGCTGAGCGCCAGGTGCGCCCCCCGCTTGGTGCCGGCGACCGCGTGCACCTCGTCGACGATCACCGTCTCGACCCCGCGCAGCGCCTCCCGGGCACTGCTGGTCAGGATCAGGAACAGCGACTCCGGCGTGGTGATCAGGATGTCCGGCGGGGTCCTGCCGAACGCCCGCCGCTCGGCCGCCGGCGTGTCCCCACTGCGGATCGCGACCGTGACCTGCGGCACCCGCGTCCCCAGCCGGACGGCCGCCGCCTGGATCCCGGCCAGCGGGGCGCGCAGGTTGCGGGCCACGTCGACGGCCAGCGCCTTGAGCGGGCTGACGTAGAGGACCCGGCAGCGCCGGGAGGCGTCGGCCGGCGGCCCGGAGCGCACCAGCTCGTCCAGCGACCACAGGAAGGCCGCGAGCGTCTTGCCCGACCCCGTCGGCGCCACCACCAGCGCGCTCCCACCCGCGCGCGCCGCAGCCCAGGCACCAGCCTGGGCAGGCGTCGGCGCCGGGAAGGCGGCCTGGAACCAGGCCCTGGTCGGCGCCGAGAAGCCGGCGAGCGGGTCGGAGGTGGGCACGGCCCCAGTCTCCCCCGCACCTCCGACAGGACGGGTCCCGTCGGCCGATGGCGGCTGGGCCACACTGGAACGGTGCGACTCACCGAGTTCTGGGCGCGGATGAACCGACAGTTCGGTCCCGGCTACGCGGAGTCGGTCGCCCGCGACCACGTCCTGGCCAGCCTTGGCGGCACCACCATCGAGGGCGCCCTGGCCCGCGGCGACGACGCCAAGGAGGTCTGGCGCGCCGTCTGCGAGGAGTTCAACGTCCCCGCCCGCGAGCGCTGAGGTAACGCGATCGCTGTGGACCTGGCCCGGGAGACCGGCACTCTTCGGTGGTCGTCGGCGCGCCGCCTCGGTGTCGAACGCCTGTTCGGGTAACGTTGTCCACAGGGGTGGGCTCGTCCACAGCCGGGAGCCGACTCTCGAAACTGTCGGACCCACCCCCTAACGTCCCCGGTGTGGCCAGGACGACGCGACGACCTCAGCATGGAGTAACTCCAATGGCAGGACTCGACCGCGAGAAGGCGTTGGAGAACGCCCTTGCGCAGATCGACAAGCAATTCGGCAAGGGCTCGGTCATGCGGCTCGGGGACGACACCCGGCCGCCGATCCAGGCCATTCCGACCGGCTCCATCGCGCTGGACGTGGCGCTCGGTATCGGCGGGCTGCCTCGTGGGCGCATCGTCGAGATCTTCGGTCCGGAGTCCTCGGGCAAGACGACGGTCGCGCTGCACGCGGTGGCGAACGCGCAGGCCGCCGGCGGAATCGCGGCGTTCATCGACGCGGAGCACGCGCTCGACCCGGAGTACGCGGCGAAGCTGGGCGTCGACACCGACAACCTGCTGGTCTCCCAGCCGGACACGGGGGAGCAGGCGCTGGAGATCGCCGACCTGCTGGTCCGCTCCGGCGCGCTGGACATCGTCGTCGTCGACTCCGTCGCCGCCCTGGTCCCCCGGGCCGAGATCGAGGGCGAGATGGGCGACAGCCACGTGGGCCTGCAGGCCCGGCTGATGTCCCAGGCCCTGCGCAAGATGACGGGTGCGCTGGCGCACTCCGGCACCACGGCGATCTTCATCAACCAGCTGCGCGACAAGATCGGCGTGATGTTCGGCTCGCCGGAGACCACCACCGGTGGTAAGGCGCTGAAGTTCTACGCCTCGGTGCGGCTCGACGTCCGCCGGATCGAGACGCTCAAGGACGGTCAGGAAGCGGTCGGCAACCGCACGCGGGTGAAGGTCGTCAAGAACAAGGTCGCCCCGCCGTTCCGCACCGCCGAGTTCGACATCGTCTACGGCGGCGGCATCAGCCGTGAGGGCTCGCTGATCGACATGGGTGTCGAGCACGGGATCATCCGCAAGTCGGGTGCCTGGTACACCTACGACGGCGACCAGCTCGGCCAGGGCAAGGAGAACGTCCGCAACTTCCTGCGCGACAACCCCGACCTCGCCAACGAGATCGAGAAGCGCATCAAGGAGAAGCTGGGCATCATCCCCACCCTCGAGGGCGACGCCGCCGCCCCCGTCCCCGTGGACCTCTAGACCGCACGGGGAGCCCCGCCAGGCACCGCCGACGCAGTCCCGCGACGGATGTCGTGATCGTCTACTGGCCATGAGCGGCCTCGCGTGGCTGTCGGCTGCCGGCCGGCAGCCACGCCGGCCGCGATCCGCGGGAGGTCGGACGTCGGCGGGCCGTCCCGGCCAGCCGCGGGACGGGGACGGCGGCGGACGACGTCGGGCTGGAGAGGACAGACGCCGCGGCGGGCGACGCCGGGGCGCGCAGGATCACGCCGGGGTGGGAGGCCGATGATGGCGCAGGATCCGGCAGCAGGCTCCGAGCGGAATCCGGTGGAGGTCGCGCGGGAGATCTGCCTGCGGCAGCTGGCCGCCCGGCCGCGCAGCCGCCACGAGCTGGCGGGCACACTTCGGCGGCGGGGGGTGGCCGACGACGTCGCCGAGCACGTGCTCGACCGGCTGACGGCGGTGGGGCTCATCGACGACGACGCCTTCGCCGCCGCCCTGGTGGCGTCCGCCCGGCAGAACCGGGGCCTGGCCCGTCGCGGGCTGGAGGCCGAGCTGCGACGCAGGGGAGTCGACCCCGAGGTCGCGACCGGCGCCCTGACCGGCCTGGACGAGGCCGACGACGAGGCGGCGGCCCGGGAGCTGGCCGAGCGGCGGCTGGGCACGATGGCTGGGCTGCCGACCGAGACCCGGATGCGCCGGTGCGTGGCCTTCCTCGGGCGGCGCGGCTATCCGATGGAGCTGGCGGTGCGGGTGGTCTCCGAGTTGCTCGACGTTTCCGACGAGGACGAGGCGAACCCCGCTGACCTGGACGTGTCCGCCATTTCTTGACCCAGTGAAAGCGACCGACCTACGCTCGGCGACGGTGCGAGGACTCCCGCGGACACCGCGGTAGCTATATAGATCAACTGCACACGAGGGCACCCCCGAGGGCTTCCGGTGGTTCGTCACGTATCGGAAGTGCACGGAGGCGTGAGGTAGTCGCGTCTTGGCGTGGACGCCTCCGCCCTGTGGGACGTGGCGTCCCTGCGCGGGTCCCGTGCCGCTCCGGCCTGTCCCAACAGGCGATGACGGCAGCGGGAGGAGCAAGCGTTGGTCGCCGTGCTCGTCGCTCTCGTGTCGGTGATGCTGGTCGCCGTCGTCGTCCTGGTCGTGGTGGCCTTCCGGCTCGTGCGCGCGAACGCGCGGGCGACGGTCGCCTTATCCGCCGGTAACGGTTCCGACGCGACAACCAACCCCGAAAGCGCTGCCCAGGATGCGGCGGCGCTGTTAGCCGCCCAGGCCGAGGCGGCAGCGCGGGAGCGGGCCGAGGCGGTCGCGCGGGCGCTCGCCGAGGCGGACAGCCAGCGGGCCGAGGCCGACCGGGAGCGGGTCGCCGCCGAGCTCGCCAGGCGGCGCGACGAGCTGCGCGAGTGGGACAACCGGCTGTCCCAGCGCGAAGCCAGGATCGAGGAACGCCTCGCCGCGCTGGAGGACCAGACCCGCCGGATCGAGACCCGGGACCGGGAGCTCGCCGAGCGCGACGCGGAGCTGGCCCGGCGCGCCCGGGAGATCGAGGAACTCGACGCCCGCCGGGTCGCGGCACTGGAGCAGGCGGCCGGGATGACCGCGGCCGAGGCCAGGTCCGAGCTGCTGTCCGTCGTCGAGCAGCAGGCCAGGCTGGAAGCGGCGGCGCTGGCCCGGGAGATCGAGGCCCGGGCCGAGGAGGAGGCGGCCGACCGCGCCCGGCGCATCGTCACGCTCGCCATCCAGCGGGTCGCCGCCGAGCAGACCGCGGAGTCGGTCGTCACCGTGCTGCACCTGCCGGGCGACGAGATGAAGGGCCGGATCATCGGCCGCGAGGGCCGCAACATCCGCGCCTTCGAGTCCGTCACCGGCGTGAACGTCCTCATCGACGACACACCAGAGGCGGTCCTGCTCAGCTGCTTCGACCCGGTCCGCCGCGAGGTCGGCCGGATCACGCTGGCCGCGCTGGTGTCCGACGGCCGGATCCACCCGCAGCGCATCGAGGAGGAGTACGAGCGGGCGCAGCGCGAGGTCGAGGCCCGGTGCGTGCGGGCAGGCGAGGACGCGCTCGTCGAGCTCGGCATCACCGACATGCACCCGGAGCTGATCGTGCTGCTCGGCCGGCTGCGCTACCGCACCAGCTACGGGCAGAACGTGCTCGGGCACCTGGTCGAGTCCGCGCACCTCGCCGGGATCATGGCCGCCGAGCTGCGGCTGCCGCCGGCGATCGCCAAGCGCGGGACGCTGCTGCACGATCTGGGCAAGGCGCTCACCCACGAGGTCGAGGGCTCGCACGCGCTCATCGGCGCCGAGATCGCCCGCCGCTACGGCGAGCACGAGGACGTGGTGCACGCGATCGAGGCGCACCACAACGAGGTCGAGCCGCGCTCGATCGCCGCCGTGCTCACCCAGGCGGCCGACGCGATCTCCGGCGGCCGGCCCGGCGCCCGCCGGGACAGCCTGGAGTCCTACGTCCGGCGGCTGGAGCGGATCGAGCAGATCGCCGCCGAGCGGCCGGGCGTCGAGCGGGTCTTCGCGATGCAGGCCGGCCGGGAGGTCCGGGTGATGGTCATCCCCGAGGTGGTCGACGACGCCGCCGCGCACCTGCTGGCCCGCGACGTCGCCCGCCAGATCGAGGACGAGCTCACCTATCCCGGGCAGATCCGGGTCACCGTCGTGCGCGAGACCCGGGCCAGCGCCACCGCGCACTGACCGGCCATCGCCGGCCGAACCGGCCGCCCGCCCGGACGTCGGCCGGCGCCCGCCGGCCGGCCGGAACAGCCCAGCGCCGCCCGAGCGGGCCATCGCGGGCAACCGTCCCCGTACTCTGATGACGTGAGTGGCCGCAGCTACCAGGTACGCACATTCGGCTGCCAGATGAACGTGCACGACTCCGAGCGGATCGCTGGCCTGCTCGAATCCGCCGGCTACGTACCGGTGGCGCCCGGCGGGACTCCCGACGTCGTCGTCTTCAACACCTGCGCGGTCCGGGAGAACGCCGACAACCGGCTCTACGGGAACCTCGGCCACCTGTATCCGACGAAGAAGGCCAACCCGGGCATGCAGATCGCGGTCGGCGGCTGCCTGGCGCAGAAGGACCGCGGCACGATCACCCGCAAGGCCCCGTGGGTCGACGTCGTCTTCGGCACCCACAACCTGCACCGGCTGCCCGTGCTGCTGGAACGCGCCCGGCACAACGCCGAGGCCCAGGTGGAGATCGCCGAGGCGCTGGAGGTCTTCCCGAGCACGCTGCCGGCCCGCCGCGGCAGCGTCGCGTCCGGCTGGGTCAGCATCAGCGTCGGCTGCGACAACACCTGCACCTTCTGCATCGTCCCGAGCCTGCGTGGCAGGGAACGTGACCGCCGGCCCGGCGACGTTCTCGCCGAGGTCGAGGCGCTGGTCGCCGACGGCGCCCTCGAGGTCACCCTGCTGGGCCAGAACGTCAACTCCTACGGGCGCTCGTTCGGCGATGCGGGGGCGTTCGCGAAGCTGCTGCGGGCGTGCGGGCAGATCGAGGGCCTGGAGCGGGTCCGGTTCACCTCGCCGCACCCGCGCGACTTCACCGACGACGTCATCGCCGCGATGGCCGAGACGCCGAACGTCTGCCCGTCGCTGCACATGCCGCTGCAGTCCGGGTCGGACGCCGTGCTGCGCCGGATGCGCCGCTCCTACCGGCGTGAGCGCTACCTGGGCATCCTGGAGCGGGTTCGGGCCGCCCTCCCGGACGCGGCGATCACCACGGACATCATCGTCGGCTTCCCCGGCGAGACCGAGGCCGACTTCGCCGAGACCCTCGACGTCGTGCGCGAGGCCCGGTTCTCCGGCGCTTTCACCTTCCAGTACTCGCCCCGCCCGGGCACCCCGGCGGCGTCGATGGACGACCAGGTCCCGCCGGAGGTCGTCGCCGAGCGCTATGCCCGGCTCGTCGCGCTGCAGGACGAGATCTCGCTCGCCGAGAACCGCGCCCAGGTCGGCCGGACCGTCGAGGTGCTGATCACCGAGGGCGAGGGCCGCAAGGACGACGCCACCGGCCGCCGCTCCGGCCGGGCCCGGGACGGCCGGCTCGTGCACCTCGGCCCGAACGCCCGCCACCCGTCGTCCCCGCCCGCGGCAGGCCCCGCCGCCGGCTGGCCGGACGACGTGCCGCTGCCGCGGCCCGGCGACGTGGTGACCACCGTCGTCACCTACGGCGCCCCGCACCACCTGGTCGCCGACGGCGTCCCCCGCGGCGTGCGCCGGACCAGGGCCGGTGACCTGTGGGAGCTCGCCAGCGAG
>JADGHD010000130.1 GCA_019689615.1 Frankia sp.
GGCCCCCCCCCCGCCCAGCCCCGCCCCCCCCGGGCCGCGGCGGGCCGCCCGCCCGCCGGGGCCGGCCGCACCGCCGGGTGGCCGGCGAGCTGGTCCTCGATCTCGCCCACGGCGATGGACTCGCCGGCCCGGTTGATCACGTCCTTCACCCGGCCCTCGACGACCAGGTGCCCGCTGGGCAGCCGGCGCACCAGGTCGCCGCTGCGGTAGTAGCCGTCGGGCGTGAAGGCGGTCGCGTTGTGCGCCGCCGCCCGGTAGTAGCCCCGGATCGTGTACGGCCCGCGGGTCAGCAGCTCGCCGACCTCGCCGTCGGCGACCTCGGCCCCGTCGGCGTCGACGATGCGCACCTCGTCGGCCGGCGAGAGCGGCCGGCCCTGGGTGGTGACGACCAGCTCGTCCGGGTCGTCGAGGCGGGTGTAGTTGAGCAGGCCCTCCGCCATGCCGAAGACCTGCTGCAGCCCGCAGCCGAGCGCTGGCGGGATCCGGCGGGCCAGCTCCTCCTCCAGCCGGGCGCCGCCGACCTGCAGCAGGCGCAGGCTCGACAGGTCGGCCCGCTCCCAGGCGGTCGCCTCGACCCACAGCCGGGCCAGCGACGGCACCAGGGCCGTCACCGTCACCCGGTGCCGCTCGATCAGCCCGAACGCGACGTCGGGGCTCGGTACCGGCGCCATGACGACGGTGCCGCCGACCCCGAGCGTCCCCAGGATCCCCGGGCACGCCAGCGGGAAGTTGTGCGCCGCCGGCAGGGCCGCGAGGTAGACGTCGACGGCGGTCAGGCCGCAGACCTCGGCGCTGGCGCGCGCGTTGTAGGCGTAGTCCCGGTGGGTGCGCGGGATCAGCTTCGGCCTGCCGGTGGTGCCACCGGAGATCAGCATCAGCGCGACGTCGGACGCCGCGGCGACGTCCCGCGGCACCTCGCGCCCGGCGGCGCGGGCGGCCGCCCCGCGGGCGACCAGGTCGGAAAGCGCCGTGAACGGGCCGGGGTCGCCGACGACGATGACGTGGCGCAGCGAGTCGACCTCCGCCAACAGCTCGTCGGCCAGCGGGCGGTAGTCGTGGCCCTCGTGCAGGTCCGGGATGACGTAGGCGACCGCGTCGGACAGCCGGGCGAAGTGCTCGATCTCGCCGCGCCGGTGCGCTGGCAGCGCCAGCACGCCAGGCGCCCCGAGCCGCAGCAGCGCGAACAGCGTGGTCACGAACTCGACCCGGTTCGACAGGTGCACGACGACCCGGTCGCCTGCCCCGATCCCGAGGTCGCGCAGGCCCGCGGCGAGGTTGTCGGCCTCGGCGTCGAGCTCGGCGTAGCTGAGCCGGCGGGAGCCGTCGACGACGGCCGTCGCCGCGCCGTACGCCGCCGCCCACTGCCGCAGCAGCTCGCCGAGCGTCTCGTCGCGCCAGTAGCCGGCGTCCCGGTAGCGCTGGGCGAGCTGCGCCGGCACCGGCACCCAGTCGCCGGCGAGCGCGCTCCCGACGGCGCTGCCGCCCGCCGCCGGCGCCGCCGCGCCATCGGTCGCCACGTCGGCCGGATCGCCGCTCTGGCCGGCGAGCTGGGCCTCGACCTCCTCGTCGGACAGCGCGTCGATCTCCAGGACCAGCGCCGCGATCTGGTCGAGCCGGCCGGGCGTCGACTCGGCCTGGCGCAGGGCGGCGGCGAGAGCGGCCACGGTCGGCGCGCCGAACACCGTCCGCACCGTGATCTCGTCGGTGTCCAGCTCGGTGCGCAGCCGGGCGACGAGCGCGGTGGCGAGCACGGAGTCGCCGCCGAGCGCGAAGAACTCGTCGGTGACGCCGACCTGGTCGACCCGCAGCACCTCGCGCCACACCCTGACCAGCACCCGCTCCAGGTCGTCCCGGGGCGGGACCGCCGCGGAGACGGCGTCGACGTCGGCCAGCAGCGCGCCGACCGCGCGTCGGTCGATCTTGCCGTTGGCGGTCAGCGGGATCTCGTCGAGCGCGACGATCCGGTCCGGCACCATGTGCGGCGGCAGCAGCTGGCGCAGCGCCTCGCGGACCGCGTCGGTCCCGCCGTCCGCGGCGGCCGCGTCGAGGACGACGGCCGCGCCGAGGCTCGGCCCGCCGCCACCGCCCGCGGTGGTGACCGCCGCGACCCCGGCCAGCACCCCGGGGACGGCGGCGAGCGCCGCCTCGACCTCGCCCAGCTCCACCCGGAAGCCGCGGATCTTGACCTGGTTGTCCCGCCGGCCAAGGAACTCGACCGTGCCGTCCGGCAGGTAGCGGGCCAGGTCACCGGTGCGGTACCAGCGCTGGCCGGCGAACTCGACGAACCGGTCCGCGGTGCGCTCCGGGTCGGCGAGGTAGCCGAGGGCGACGCCGTCGCCACCGATCCACAGCTCCCCGGCGACGTGGTCCGGGCAGTCGCGGCCGAGCGCGTCGACGACGCGCAGCCGCACGTTGCGCAGCGGCCGGCCGTACGGCACGCACAGCCACTCCGGCGAGACCGGGGCGTCCGCGCTGACCTCGCAGACCGTGGAGTGGATGGCGGTCTCGGTGGTGCCGCCGAGCGCGATGAACCGGCAGCCGGGCACCGCGGCGGCGAGCCGGCCCGGCAGGTCGACGCCCACCCGGTCGCCGCCGAGCAGCACCGCCCGCAGGCTGTCCCCGAGCGGCGCCTCCTCGCGCAGCACCAGGTCCAGGACGGTCGGCACGCAGTTGAGGACCGTGACGGCGTGGTCGTGGACCAGCTCGGCCCAGCGCCGCGCCTCCCGCCGGGAGTCCTCGTCGAGCAGCACCGCCGCGCCGCCGACCGACAGCGGCGCGAACAGGTCGAACACCGACAGGTCGAAGTCGAGCGCGGACACCGCGAGCGTGCGGTCGTCCTCGCCGAGCCCGAGCCGCTCGATCAGGTCGTCGAGGGTGTTCATGGCCGCCCGGTGGGAGACCTGCACGCCCTTGGGCTGGCCGGTCGAGCCGGAGGTGAACAGCACGTAGGCTGGCGCGTCGAGGGCGTCCGCCCGCGCGACCGGGGCGGCGAGCGGCTCGTCGGCCAACAGGCCGTCGAGGTGCCAGCGGGTGAGCCCGCCCGGCAGCTCGGCCCGCGCGGGGATGGTGATCAGGCCAGCCAGGCCGGCGACGTCGGCGATCCTGGCGACCCGCGCGGCCGGCTGGTCCACGCTGACCGGGACATAGGTCGCGCCAGCGGCGAGGATCCCCAGCACGGTGACGACCTGGTCGGCCCCCTTGGGCAGGCTGACGCCGACCAGGTCGCCCGGCCGGACGCCGCGGCGGGCGAGCCCGCCGGCGACCCGCAGGGCGCGCGCGGCCAGCTCGCCGTAGGTCAGCTGCGCGCGGCTGCCGCGGGCGGCGCCGGGCGCGTCCCAGACGAGCGCGGCCCGCTCGGGAGCCCCCGTCGCGCGCTCGAAGAAGCCCTGGTGCAGCAGCCGCGTCGAGCGTGGGCCGGCCGTGTCGTTGGCCGCGGCCCGCACGGCCTGCACCGCGTCCGTGACCAGCGAGCCCACCGGGCGGTCCCAGGCATCGCCGCCCTCGGCCAGCTCGCCGACGAGGCGGGCGAAGACCTCGAACATCGCGTCGACCATGCCGGGCGGGAACTCGTCCTCCCGGCAGTCCCAGTTGACCAGCAGGCCGCCGTCGAGCTCGGTGACCTGGGCGTCCAGCAGCACCTGCGGGCCCTGGGAGATGATCCAGACCGGGTCGCCGAACCGCGCCCGCACCTGCGGGGCGAACAGCTCGCCCAGGTTGAGCGCGCTGGTGAACACCACCGGCGCGATGACCTGCTGCCCGGCGCGCCGGCTCAGGTCGCGCAGCACCTCGACGCCGGAGTAGTCGGCGTGCGCGGCGTCGGCGTGCAGGCGGGCCTGCAGCCGGCGGGCCCGCGTGGCGAAGTCGACGCTGTCGGTGAGGTCGACCTCCAGCAGCACCGAGCTGGTGAAGTCGCCGACCAGGCGGTCGACGTCGGGGTGCAGCTGCTCCCGGTCGAACAGCGGGACGTTGAGCAGGAACCGGGGCGCCGCGCTCCAGCCGCCGATGACCTCGGCGAACGCGGTCGCCATCGCGGCGGCTGGGGTGATGCCGCGGGCGCGGGCGGCCTGGCCGAGCGCCGCGCGGGCGGCCGGGGGCAGCGTGATGTGCCGGCGGGCCACCCGGGGCGTGGAGCTTCCGGCGTGGCCGGGGACGGTGGCGGCCCGGGGCAGGTCGGGCGGGCCGGGCAGGCTTGCCAGCCGGCCCTGCCACCACTGCCGCGCCCGCTCCGCCGCGTCCCGGCGGGCCTGCGCGCGCGCCTCGCGGTACTCGCGGTAGCTGTAGCCGACCGCCGGCAGCGGGGTGCCCGGGTCGGCGTAGCAGCGGGCGAGGTCGGCGAGCAGCAGGCGGTAGCTGACCGCGTCCCCGGCGACCATGTCGACGTCGAGGTGCAGCCGGGTGCGCCCGCCCGGCAGCAGGCTCAGCGCCACCGCGAAGACCTCGCCCGCCTCCAGGTCGAGCATCTGGTGCGACATCCGGTCGCGGACCCGGGCCAGCCGCGCCTCGACCTCGGCCCGCGGCAGGCCGCGCAGGTCGTGCACGGCGAGCCCGTGCCACCCGGCGCTCGCCTCGATCACCTGCCGCCCGTTGTCGGTGACCCGGACCCGCAGCATGTCGTGGTGGGCCGTCAGCCGCTCGATCGCGGCCCGCAGCCGGTCCGGGTCGACGTCGGCGCCGTCGAACTCGGTGTAGAGGTGGGCGGCCACGCCGGACAGCGGCTGGCCCGGGGTGCGCCCGACCCAGTAGGCGTGCTGCATCAGGGCGAGTGGGAACGAGTCGTCCTCGCCGGCCCGCGCGCCCTCGCCGCCGGCCGCTGGCTGGGCGTCCGCAGCCGGCGGCGGGGACGCGGCGCTGGCGGCGGCGGTCCCGGCCGGTGGCGCGCCGCGGGCGGCCGCGGGCTCATCGCCGGGCGCGGCCGGGGGCTCATCGCCGGGCGCGGCGGGCGCGCGGCTGGACAGCAGCTTGTACCAGCCGTCGATGGTCGGGTTCTCGGCCAGGTCGGCGAACGAGACCTCGATGCCGCAGCGGCGCCAGCGCCCGACCGTCTTCATGACCGCGATCGACTCCAGGCCGAGCTCGAACAGGTTCGCCTCGTCGTCGACGCTGGCCGGGTCGGTGTGCAGGATCTCGGCGACCGAGCGGCGGACCTCCGCCAGGCTGACCGCCCCCGGCCGGGCCGCGTCGGCCGGCTCGGCGGCGCGGGCCGCGGCGGCCGGCGCCAGCGTGGCCGGGACGGTGGCTGGCGCCGCCGGGACCAGGAACCGGCTGACGCTGCGCAGCTTCTCCCTGGTCTCCTCCAGCTCGCGTTCCGGCTGCGACCCGGCGACGATGCCGGCGCCGGCGCGCAGCCAGGTGCGCCCGTTCTCCTGGAAGACCGTCCGCAGGACCAGCGCGGCGTCGAGCGCGCCGTTCTCGTCCGCGACCAGCACCGCGCCGCTGTAGATCCCCCGCGGCTCGCTCTCGTAGCGGTCCAGCGAGGCGCAGGCCGCGGGCTTCGGGATGCCGGACGCCGTGATCGACGGGAACGCCGCCCCCAGCGCGTCCCAGCAGTCCCGGCCGACGGCGAGCCGGCCGCTGACCCGGGAGGCCAGGTGCTGGACGCTGCCGCGCTCGAGCACGTGCATGAACTCGTCGACGGCCACCGAGCCCGGCCGGCAGACCGTGCGCAGCTCGTCCTGGCAGGTCTGCACGGAGACCGCGTGCTCGTAGACCTCCTTCGGGTCGTCGAGCAGCGTCTGGCGCAGCTCGCGGTCGCGCAGCGGCTCCCCGGTCAGTGCCCGGGTGCCGGCGAGCGGCTGGATGGAGACGATCCCCTCCGGCGAGACCTCGACGACGGTCTCCGGGCTGAAGCCCACCGCCCGCCGGCCGGCGACGTCGACCAGGAAGGAACGGGCGGGGTTGTTGCCGCGCCGGCCGGCCACGTAGGTCGCGGCCAGGTCGATCTCGCGTGGGACCGGGACCGCCCGGGAGACGATCACCTTGCGCAGCCGGCCCCTGGCGATGTCGGCGACCGCGGCCGCGACGGCCCGGCGGTAGGGCTCGGCGCCGTGGTCGAGGTCGGCATCGACGGTGCTGGCGGCGGCGAGCGCGTCCAGCTCACCGGCCTGGGCCAGGGCCGCCCGGCCGGACACCGCCGTCACCAGGCCGGGCAGCTCGGCGAGGTCGGCGGTGCGCACGACGGCGACGCCCGGCGAGAGCCGGACCTCCCGCGCCGGGATGACCAGGTGCAGCACCGGCTGGTCGCCGGACGGGGACGGCAGCCCGTGCAGCAGGTGGACCAGCTCGAACCCGGCCCACCCGTAGGCCCGCCAGCCGGCGATGCCGAGCCCGTCGAGGAACGCCGCGACCTGGCGCAGCGGTGCCGCGCTGGTCGGCTCGGTCCGCCACGGCTCGTCCGGGCCGACGCGGGTGCGTACCTCGGTGGGACTGACGGTGATCTCCGCGAGGGTGCCGGACGCGCACGCCCACTCGCCGGCCCGTTCGTAGACGACGAGGGGTCCGCGGGCCCTGCGGGCCAGGCTCGCGGCGAGCACCAGCGGATCGGCGCTGATCGCCACGCTCTGGGCGTGGTAGCTGGGATGCGTGGTCATGAGGCTGCCGCCTTCCGGGGGTCGTGCGGGGCCGGATGTTGGCCGCGGGGCGCGAGTCAGGTGGACAGGACTTGAATCGATCAATGGGGTGACGGGTCCCGCGCCGCGGGACCACGGGCCGGTCTCAACCGGCTGGCCGGGCGCTCCTTCGCCGGTAGGCGCGGACGGCGAGCGCCCCGCAGCCGACGGCCAGCGCCACCGACCAGGCGAGGGCCTCCAGCAGCGGCCGCGTGGTCGGCCCGCCGTGCGCGAGCGCCCGCATCGCCTCGATCACCACCGAGAACGGGTTCGCCTCGGCGACCGGCTGCACCCAGCCGGGCAGGTCGGACTTCGGCACCAGGCCGGTCGACAGGAACGTGCCGAGCAGCATCAGCGGGTTCAGCGTCGCGTTGACGGTCTCCGCGTCCGGCGCGCGCACCGCCACCAGCAGCGCGAGGAAGCCGAGCCCCAGGCCGAACAGCAGCGGCAGCAGCACGAACCCGACCGCGCCCCACGGCCCGACCGTGAACCGGAAGCCGAGCGGCAGCCCGACGAGCACGACCACGGCGACCGTGGCGGCGCTGCGCGCGGTGTCCGCAACCAGCCGGCCGGCCAGCGCGGCCAGCGTCGGGACCGGCATCGTCCGGATCCGGGCGTCGAACCCGCCGCGCAGGTCGGACGCGGTCGCGGCGGCCGTCACCGGCGCGGCGAAGGCGATCCCGACGAGGATGAACGCCGGCAGCCCGACGTCAACGAACTCGCTGTATCCGCCGGTGGGGTAGACGATCTTCGCGAAGCTCGCCGTCATCAGCAGCATCAGCAGCAGCGGGAAGATCAGCGACAGGACGAACGTCACCGGGTCGCGCATGGTCAGCCGCAGCGCGCGGCCGGACATCACCAACGTGTCGCCCACCAGGCTGGGCCGGACCGCGGCGCTCATGCCGACCTCCCCAGGGCCCGGCTCGCCCCCAGCGCGCCGAGCACGAGCAGCCCGGCCAGCCAAGCCCCGGCGATCAGCAGCGGCCGGGCCAGCGCCGCGTCGCTCGTGGTCAGCGCCCGCAGCGCGTCCGCGACCCGGCTGACCGGCTGCTGCTCCACGACCGGGCGCAGCCACGACGGGAACGCGGCGGCCGGGGCGAAGGCGTTGGACAGCAGCAGGAACGGGAAGTAGACGAGGTTCGTCGCCACCGTCACCGCCTCGACCCGGCGCAGCGCGAACCCCAGCGCGATGTGGCAGGAGACCAGCGCGGCGGCGAACGCCAGCATCACCACCGGGAAGCCGAGCGCCCGCCACGGGCCGCCGTGGAACCGGAAGCCGAACGCGGTGCCGATCGCCAGCAGCACCCCGAGCGAGAGCAGCGAGCGGGCAAGCTCGGCCCCGAGCAGCCCGAGCGCGGGCGCCGACCGGCTGACCGCCATCGTCCGCAGCCGGTTGAGCATCCCGCCGCTCGCGTCCTCGGCCGCGAGGATGGCGGCCGAGATCCCGCAGAAGAACACCGCCTGGATGACGGCCGCGGGCAGCAGGTAGTCGATGTAGTCGATGCCGGCGCGGTCCATCACCCGGCCGAAGACGGTGAAGAACAGCAGCACGAAGATCAGCGGCAGGACGATCGCGCTGACGACCGACGCGGGCCGCCGGGACATCAGCCGCAGGTGCCGCCCGGCGAGCATCGCCGCGTCGGCGGCCACCGCCGGGCGCGCGCCGCGGGAGGCGGCGACACCCCGCGGCGCCGCGTCAGCCAGGGCGGCGGTCATGCCCCGACCCCGGCGGCCGGCCGGCCCAGCGGCGCCGCCTCGTCGTCGCCGTCCGCGGCGGCCGGGTGCCCGGTCAGGGCGAGGAACACGTCGTCGAGGGTCGGCCGGCGCAGCCCGATGTCCTCGATCGTCGCCGCGAGCCGCCCAGCCGCGCGGGCGTCGTCGAGCGCCCGCACCGCGGCGACCAGCGTCTGTGGGCCGGCCGCCGGCAGGCTCACCCCGTCGGGCACGACGCTGGCGACGCCGAGCGGCGCGAGCGCCCTGGCCACCGCTGGCGCCTCGGCCGGGTCGGCGAGCCGGACGTGGCAGACCGTGCCGCCGATGCGGCGCTTGAGGTCCTCGGCGGTGCCCTCGGCGACGACGCGGCCCCGGTCGATGATCGTGATCCGGTCGGCGAGCGCGTCCGCCTCCTCCAGGTACTGGGTGGTGAGCAGGATCGTGATCCCGCTCGCCCGCAGCTCGCGGACGGCGTCCCAGAGGGCGAGCCGGCTGCGCGGGTCGAGCCCGGTCGTGGGCTCGTCGAGGAAGAGCACCGCCGGCTCGCGGGTGATCGAGGCGGCCAGGTCCAGCCGGCGCCTCGTCCCGCCGGACAGCATCGCGGTGCGCTGGTCAGCGGCCTCGGTGAGCCCGAAGCGCTCCAGTAGCTCGTCGGCGCGGCGGCTGGCCGCGGCCCGGCCGAGCTTCATCAGCCGGCCGAACAGCACCAGGTTCTCCCGCGCGGTCAGCCCACCGTCGAGCGCGGCGAACTGACCGGTCACCCCGATCGCGGCGCGCACCAGCGCCGGCTCGCGGACGACGTCGTGGCCCGCGACCGTCGCGCGCCCGGCGTCCGGGCGGGTCACGGTGGTCAGCACGTTGATCGTCGTCGTCTTGCCCGCGCCGTTCGGGCCGAGCAGCCCGACGATCGTCCCGGCCTCGGCCCGCAGGGACAGCCCGTCGAGCGCCCGCCTGTCGCCGAAGGCCTTCACGAGGCCCTCGGCCTCGACGGCCGCGGTCACGGCGTGGCTTCCTGACGCGGCGTCGGGTGGCAGGTCGCCATCTGTCGTCCTTCCTCGTGGCGGGTTCGGGGCTGGGCGCGACCGGCCGGAGCCGGTGCCGGCCGGCGGGGTGCCGGTCGGGCGGTGCTGCCTTCGTCGCTTTGCCTGGCGCGCGACGGGGGCGTGACGGAACTATCGTAGGTAAGGCTAACTTTAGTCAACTTAGCCTTACCTACCACGGGTTGAGGCGAACCGGGACGCAACGCGAGGAGCGGGATGTCGATCCATCTGCACGGTCGGGGCGCGCCGCCGCGGCCATGGCCTGGCCCACGACCGTCGCGAGGCCTGGCGTGACCGGCGGGAGCCAGCTTGCGCTGCGCGATCGGGGCGGCCAGCGCGCCGAGCGGCCCGAGCTGGCGGAGCTGCTGGCCCGGGCGCGCTCGGCCGGCGCCACCACGGACGGCTGGGACCAGGACCGCGTCGACCAGGTCGTGCGCGCCGCCGGCCGGGCGCTCTACGACGACCGGCTGGTCCGGGCGCTGAACACGCTGGTGGTCGCCGGCACCCGGATGGGCAGCGTCGAGGACCTGACCGCGCTGCACCGGCTGCGGGTGCTCGGCACGATGCGCGACCTGCACGGGCAGCGCACGGTCGGCCTGATCGCCCGGGACGACGAGCGCCGGCTGGAGACCTGGGCCAAGCCGCTCGGCGTCGTCGCCCTGGTCACCCCGGCGACCGCGCCGTGCACGGCGCTGGCCACCGGGGTGCTGTCCCTGCTCAAGACCCGCAACAGCGTGATCGTCAGCCCGCACCCGGCGACCGCCGAGCCGCTGGCCCGCCTGGTCGAGGCGGTCCGGGACGCCCTCGGCGCCCTCGGCGGCGCCCCCCCCCGGCGGCCGCCGCGCCCCGGGGGGGGCCCGGCGCACCACCCCCC
>JADGHD010000131.1 GCA_019689615.1 Frankia sp.
TAGGCCGGGATAGCCGGGGATGGGGCGCAGCACCGGGGGCGACGTCCCCAGCTCCAGCTCCAGGCCGGCGCGCAGTGCGCTGAGCCGGAACAGCTGCTCGTACGGGTGAATCGCGTTGCAGGGGCGGCAGTGGCGCAGGTAGGGCTGATCCAGGACGGCCGTCAGCTGGCTGGACACCAGTCCCTTGGCCATCGGCCTGGTGACGATCGAGCGCATGGCCGCCGCGACCGCGTCGAGCCCGGCGAGGTGGCCGATCCCCGCGGCCTTGAGCTGCCTCGCCGCGTCGAACATGCGCCTGGCGGCGTCGGCGTCGGAGAACGGCTCGACGGCGCTGGCGATGGCCGGCAGGTCGGCGCGCCGGTACAGATGTGGTGCGCCGCGCAGGGTCCAGGCCAGCGCGAGGGCATCCGGGTCGCGGGCCCTCACCGGGTCCACGCCGCGGACCGCGAGCGCCCACAGCCCGCCGTCCGGGCTGGTCTCCTGCACCCCGTAGTCGAGGGCCGCGGTGTCGGCGAGGTCACCCGACTCCCGGTCCAGCTGCTGCGCCAGCACCCGGTACCAGAGCACCTGGCGGCGCGTGACGGTGTCGGCCATGGAACCACCGTAGGGCGGGGGTCCGACAGCCCGGCCGGGCAGGAGCGCGGGCGGTCGGTCAGGGCAGGTAGCTGCCCGGGGCCCACTCCTCGGGCTCCGACGGCCTGGCCGGGGGACTGCCGGCGGGCGGCAGGGCGTACCAGCCAACGTCCCACCAGCGGCCGAGCTTGTAGCCGGCGGCCGGGTGGATCCCGATCAGCCGGAAGCCGACCGACGTGTGCAGGCCGATGCTGGCCGGATTCGGGTGGGTGACCCCGGCGAACAGGGTGACGTACCCAAGCCGGCGCGCCTCGGGGATCAGGTGGTCATAGAGCGTGCGGCCGATGCCGCGGCCGCGGTGGCCGGCCGACAGGTAGATCGACACGTCAGCCGACCATCGGTACGCGGAGCGCTGGTGATGCTTGCTGGCGTAGGCGTAGCCGGCGATCTCCCCATCGACCTCGGCGATCAGCCAGGGCATCCGCGGACGGGCGGTCATCCGCTCGTGGATGGTCTCGACGCTGGGGACCTCTTCTTCCAGGGAGATCGGGGTCTCCAGCACCCACGGCGCGTAGATCGCCCGGATCGCCGCCGCGTCCTCCCAGCCGTCAGCTGCCCGGATCCGGACCTCGCCGGCCCGAACTGACGGGGCGGCGCCGTTCGGGTGCGCCACGTGGGCGCTCGCCGCCCGAGTGGCTGGCGCGGCCGGGTCGATGGGTTCCAGCTCCATTCCGCCATTGTTGGCGGGCGCAGGAGTTGGTCGGGCGAACCGTTGTCCTCGTCACGTCCGGGATCCAGGGCCGGCGGGCGCCGCGCCGCCCGACGCCAGCCCGGCTGGAGGGGCTTCCACCGCTCCCCGGTGCCGGCCGGCCGGAGGAGGGACGAGACGCCGGGGCGGCGTGTCGTGGCTGCCCTGCCGGGGCCGGTCGCCGAGCGGCCATCACGCGGTGTCCCGCCCGGCGCGGTGTTCGGCTGATCGCGCCGGCCCGCTCAGTCGAACGATCTCCACCGTCGCCCGCGTGGCGGGGTGAGCTAGGTCAAATGTTGGCCTTCGGTCGTTTTCTACTCTCTGCCCGGCACGGTACGTTCCGCTGGCGACGATCCATTTGTCCGGCATGGCGGACCCACCTGGCCCGGGGCGCCCAGGACCGGTCGGAGTCGGGGGGAAAGGGCGGATGTCCACCGCGGCACCTGACGCCCGGACCGCGCCACCGCGTTACCACGAGCTGGACGCGTTGCGGGCCGCCATGATGTTCATGGGCATCTTCGTGCACACCGCGACGCTGAGCGATGACGCGGTGTTCAACGGCGTCTCGTACGCGTCCGGGCTGTTCCGGATGAACGCCTTCTTCGTCGTCGCCGGCTTCTTCGCGGCGATGCTCGTCGGCCGGTACGGCGCCACCGAGATGATCCGTCGCCGGCTGCTGGTGCTCGGTGTCCCCCTGGCGGCGGTCCTTGCGCTGATCAACCCGGTGCACCTGTGGGTGATGTACAACCACTTCAACCCGCACATCGGGTTCATCCCCTACCTGCGCGGCGACGGCGTCGACCCGCCGGACGGCCCCCTGATCTGGCACCTGCACCTGTGGTTCCTGATCAGTCTGCTGGTCTACACGCTGCTCACCCCGGCCCTGGCGGCGGCGCTGGCCCGGACCTCGCACACCGCCGCCTACCGCTGGCTGGTCGCCAGCCGCCCGCGCGCGCTGGCGCTGCTCTTCGGGTTCCTCATCGTCACGACGCTGGTGCTCAAGGGCATCTACCAGGTGGTCCTCGAGCCGGTGGTCGGACCGACGCCGTTCGGCTTCCTGTTCGAGGTCACCCTCCGGTACCTGCCGTTCTTCACGATCGGTCTCGCGATCTTTCTGGACCGCCCCCGGCTGCTGCCCGTCTTCCGCCGGCCGACGCTGGTGCCGCTCGCGGTGACCGGGGTGCTGCTGTACGCCGGGGAGACCGGCCGGGCCGGCGCGCTCGCCAGTGGCGCGGGCAACGTCCTGGTCAACTCGGTGTTCGCGCTCGCCGTCGTGGTCAACCTGTTCGCGCTGTTCTCCCGGCTCTTCGCGCGGGCCCGGCCGGCGGCCCGGTACGCGGCGGATGCTGCGTACACGGTTTATCTGTTCCACTACTTCGCCATCTACCTGATCGCCACCGTGCTGTCCGTCGGCACCGACGCGGGCTTCGGGATGTTGCTCCTCGTCAGCGTGTTGACGTTCGCGGTCACGCTGGCGGTCCACCACTTCCTCATCCGCCGCTTCCGCCTGCTCGCCAAGGTCTTCAACGGGAAGTTCACCTTCGGCCGCCATGCCCGGCGGACGCCGCTGCGGCCCGCCTCGGCGCCGGCGTCGGGGGCGCCTGCCCCCGCGCCGACCATCTCCGGCCCGTCGACGCCGGTGACGCCGCCGCCGACGGGCCGCGAGCACCCGCGCCCGCCGGTACCGGGCGGCCCGCCTCCTGTTCGCTCTGGCGGCCGCCACGCGATGCGCAGCTCGATGGCGGCGCGAGGGCGAGCGAGGAACCGAGGGTGGCTGGGAGGCTGGGCCGGCCGGGGCGTCAGGAGCCGGTGGCGGGGCGCAGCCGGATGACGGTCTCCAGGTAGGCGGCGGGGATCGCGACGCCGTTGCCGTCACCGTTGCGGTCGAACCCGCGGGCGAGGTCGGCGAGGTCCGCGGCCAGGGCCGCCCGCCCGCCCTCGTCCAGCGCCTCGAAGGCCTTCAGGGTCGGGCCGTACCAGGTGCGGAAGAAGTCGACGAAGTCCTCGGCCGAGCGGTGCCGGAACACGCAGATCCGCTCCACCGAGCGGATCTCCGCGGCCACCTCGCCGAACAGCTCGTTCAGGTAGGCCTGCGTGCCCCACATCATCGGCGAGCGCAGCCCGGCCGGCGGCGGCAGGTGCGCGCCGATCGTCCGGAACATCTGGCCGATGAACCCGTCCGGCGTCCACGACGCCAGTCCGATGGTGCCGCCCGGGCGGACGACGCGGAGCAGCTCGCTGGCGGCCCGCTGCTGGTCGGGCGCGAACATCACGCCGAAGACGGACAGCGCGGCGTCGAACGACGCGTCGGCGACCGGGAGGTCCTCGGCGTCGCCGACCTGGAACTCGATCTCCAGACCCTCCGCCGTGGCCCGCTCCCTGGCCTTGTCCAGCAGTTCCGGGACGTAGTCGACGCCGACGGCGTGGGTGCCGGACCTCGCCGCCGCGATCGTCGCGTTGCCGCTGCCGCAGGCGACGTCGAGGACGCGCCAGCCAGGGCGCAGATCGGCCGTGTCGGCGAGCAGCTCGCTCTGGAGCACGATCCGCGTCGCGACGACGTGGAAGTCGCCGCTGGACCAGGTCTTCTGCTGCTTCGCCTTGATCGCGGCCAGGTCGGGGGCAGCGCCGGTGCTGGGGGCGCTGCTCGTGGTTACGGTCACGTTACCTCCCAGGTCTCGGGCCCGGATGGGCTCGTCAGGAGGTTCAGTCCGCAGCCCCCGTGGCAACCAGTCGCGATCCTGTACCGGTGGCTGTCGGTTAAACATCACCGCGCTACGACGGTCGACACCAGGTGTGACGATCGGCCGGTGGCGAACCACCCGGACTACTGCCCGATCTCGATCGGCGCCGAGGTCCTCGGTGACCGGTGGACTCCGCTGGTGATCCGCGAGCTCTCGGTCGGCGCCGAGGGGTTCAACGAGATCCACCGCGGCGTGCCCCGGATGAGCCGGACACTGCTCGCCCAGCGGCTACGGGCCCTGGAACGGCGGGGTCTGGTCCGCGCCGAGCCGGCCGAGCCCGGCCGCCCGGGCCGTTACCTGCTGACCCCGGCGGGCGAGGGGCTGGTCCCGATCGTCTGGGCGATGGGCCGGTGGGCCCACGCCGGCCCGTCAGCCGGCCGCGTAGGACAACGCCCGTCACGCGCGAACCGGCGCGGCCGCGGGCTCGACCGGTGCGTCAGCCGTCCTGGCCGGCGGAGATCTCGATCGAGCGCAGTGCCAGCTCGGGGGAGGCCTTCTTGGCCTTCTCCGGGGGCTCGCCGCAGACCAGGACCGGCACGTCGCGGGACACCTCGACCTCGGCGACCGCCTGGACCGGCCCGTCCGGCCCCGTCCAGGCCAGCCGTACCGTCGCCGCCCGCCTGTCCGGCGCCACCTCGGTCTGCGCCGAGATCAGTCGATGCTCCAGCCAGCGCCAGCCGAACCGGGCGAACAGCTCCCGCTCGGCGACCTGGCCCCACATGTCCAGCGCCAGGTCCCCCCGGTAGTGCCCGCTCAGCGGTGGCGGCCCCGACCGGCGGACGATCGTGTCGAGGACGTCGAACTCAAGGAAGCCCCACGCCCGCCCGTCCGGAAGGGTGAACCCGGTGGGTGCGAACCGGTGCCCGCCCGTGTGGCTGCATCGGCGCACCCGCACCCCGGGCCAGGCGGCGGCCACGTCCAGCGCGAGCCGCGTGCCCAGCCGGCCGCAGCAGCGGTCCCGCCGCCCATGCGCGCACAGCAGGACCTCCGGCGGCGCGGGCTGGCCCGGCACCGCCGCCGGGTCGGCGACCAGCGCCGCGACGGTCTCGACGAGCCTGTCGGACGCCACGACGTGATCGGCCCCGACGAACCCCCCGGACTCGCCCCGCCGCCAGATCGTGACGGCCACCCCAGCCGGCGTCGCCGTCGACGAGAGGTCCGTGGCCAGGCGCGGCGCGGGCACGTCGGCGACCGCGACCAGCGGCTCGTCGTCTGGCACGCGGACAGCCAGCAGCCGGGCGCCGCGCAGCTCGTCCCGCCGCGTCAGCTCGGCGAACGCCGGCATCTCGCCCACGTCGTGCGGCCAGGGCGGCGCCACCTCGACAAGGACCAGCAGGTCGCAGGTCAGCGCGGACCCGATCGGGTCGACGCGCTGGCCCTGCGTCCAGGGGGCGCACCGGAAGTCCGGTTCGGGGTCGATCGCCTCGTGCGGCTGGCTGCTGCTCATCACCCCATCATCTGCCCACGCCGGGACGCAGGGTCCAATCGCGCGTGGCAACCGGGACGCAGCTCACGCCCGGCCCGCGCGCGGTCACGCCGGCCCGGGCCGGCGTCGGGCCGCACCGGTGCCGTCGGCGCGGGGCCACGGCGCCGTGATCTGGGCGGCGATCGCGCGCGCCTGGCGGCGCCGTGTGCTGAAGTGCGGGCGGCGAGTGGCGGACCGCGGGCGCCCGCCGACGATCCCGCGCAGCAGCCGCCGGTGGGCCGAGGCAGGCGGCGGGAGGCAGCGTGGCGGCCGCTTTGGCCTGCTGAGGCAGCACAGAGTGAGGAGAGGACAGCGACGATGGCGGACCGGCGGATGGGTTCCTGGTTCGAGGAGCTGCCCGTGGGGACGGTCGTCCACCACGCGATCACGCGGACGATCACCGAGGCGGACAACGTGTTCTTCACCACGTTGACCATGAACCCGCAGCCGCTGCACCTGGATGCCGAGTTCGCCGCCAGGACCCCGTTCGGCCGGCCGCTGGTCAACTCGATGATGACGCTGGCCATGGTCGTCGGCCTGAGTGTCCCCGAGCTCACCCTCGGCACGACGGTCGCCAACCTCGGCTTCGGCTCGATCGAGTTCCCGAACCCGGTGTTCGCCGGTGACACGCTGCACGTCGTCACTGAGGTGACCAAGGCCCGGCTGTCGAGCTCCCGCCCCGACGTGGGCATCGTCGAGTTCCGCCACGACGGCTACAACCAGCGCGACGAGCTGGTCTGCCGGGCGTTCCGGTCCGCGATGATGCACTGCCGCCCCAGGGAGTAGGGCCTGGGCAGGCGCCGCTCGCCTGCGTGGCGGAGCGGCGGCGCGGCGTCGCCGGATTTTCGCCACAACCGCCGACGTCGCGCAGACCGACCGCGCATCGTGTACGGCGCGGGCCGGTGTGTGTGGCCCGCCACATTTGCGCCCGCGTCGACTGCCGGGGCCGGTGGCAGCGGACACGCCAGGAGGAGTGCCGATGGACTTCGAGGAAGCCGCCGAACACACCGCCATCCGGGAGGCCGTGCGCGACGTCTGCAAGGCATACGGGCCCGAGTACTGGCGGGAGCACGACGACAAGCACGAGTTCCCGTGGGAGTTCTACGCCGACATGGCCAAGGCCGGCTGGGTCGGCGTGGCGATCCCGGAGGAGTACGGCGGCGGCGGGGGCGGGATCACCGAGGCCTCGATCGTGCTGGAGGAGGTCGCGGCGTCCGGTGGCGCGATGAACGCCGCCAGCGCCCTGCACATCTCGATTTTCGGAATGAACCCGGTCGTGAAGCACGGCTCGCCGGCGATGAAGGAGAAGTACCTGCCGCGAGTCGCCAGCGGCGATCTGCACGTCGCCTTCGGGATCACGGAGCCGGACGCCGGCACGGACACCACGTCGATCACGACCCGGGCCGTCCGGGATGGTGACGACTACATCGTCAACGGCCAGAAGGTCTGGACGACGAAGGCCCACCTCTCCGAGAAGGTGCTGCTGCTGACCCGGACGACGCCGTTGGACCAGGTGAAGCGGCGGACCGACGGGATGACGCTCTTCCTCGCCGACCTGAAGGTCCCCGAGGTCGACATCCGGCTGATCCCGAAGATCGGCCGCAACGCCGTCGGCTCCTGCGAGACGCGGTACGTCAACCTTCGGGTCAAGGGCGAGGACCGGGTCGGTGAGGAGGGCAAGGGCTTCACCTACATCCTCGACGGCCTGAACCCGGAGCGGATCCTGATCGCCGCCGAGGCCCTTGGCATTGGCAAGGCGGCGCTGCGCAAGGCGGTCGAGTACGCCAACGAGCGGGTTGTCTTCGGCCGGCCGATCGGCAAGAACCAGGGCATCGCCTTCCCGCTGGCCGAGGCGCACATGCGGCTGGCCGCCGCCGATCTGGCCATCCGCCAGGCCTCCTGGCGTTACGACAACGGCCTGCCGTGCGGCGAGCACGCGAACACGGCGAAGTTCCTCGCCGCCGACGCGGCCTTCTTCGCCGCTGACCGGGCGATGCAGACCCTCGGCGGCTTCTCGTACGCGAACGAGTACGACGTGGGCCGCTACTGGAAGGAATCGCGCCTGATGAAGATCGCGCCCGTCTCCCAGGAAATGGTGCTGAACTTCATCAGCGAGCACGTCCTGCGCCTGCCCCGGTCGTACTAGACGGCCGAACCCGGCCGGCACCGGTCCCTGAACCGGTGCCGGCCGGGCGCTGTCAGCCGCCGGCCCGCTGGATGGGCACGTCCACCAGCTCCGGGCTGGTCGGCTGCGCGGAGCCGCCAGCCGGCTCGATCGTGACCTTCATCGAGACGACATTGCGGCTGATCTCGATGAGCCGCGCGGCCCGATTGGCCTTGCCGTCGATCGTCCCGGCAGAGTGGACCCCGGACTCATCGGCCATCCAGAGCTGGTAGACCCGGCCGTCCTCGAGGTTGGGCAGGTCGCGCATGTCGACGAACGCCTTGCCGCCGAGCTCGAGCACCGCCATCTGGCCGCCGCCCGCCATCGGCCTCGCCGAGGTTGCCGCGGCCGCGGCGAGCACCGAGTCGAGGCTTTCGACCTGCGCCCGCACGTCGGCGAGCTCCCCGCGCTGGTCGATCGCGACCGCGCCGACCGCGCCCAGCGCCGCGAACGCGATCACGGCCGCCGCGCTCGCGGCGACCGTCAGCAGCCGCAGCCGGCGCCGCTCCCGCCGTTCCCGGTCCAGGTCGGTGACCAGCGGCGGCAGCTGGCGCGTCCCGTTGATCTCCCGCAGCACCCGCTCCCGCAGCCCCGCCGGCGGCGTGCCCAGCACCGCGCCGCCGAGGATCTCGGCCACCGCGCGCAGTTCCCGCACCTCACGCGCGCAGCTCGGGCACACCGCCAGGTGCGCCTCGACCTCGGCGCGATCGCGCGCCTCCACCGCGTCCAGCGCGTACGCCCCGGTCAGGGTGTGCGCTTCCGGCGACGTCATGCCCCCACCCCCAGGCAGTCGCGCAGCCGGATCAGACCGTCGCGCATCCGGGTCTTGACCGTCGGAACGGGCGCCGCCACCAGCCGCGCGACCTCGCGGTAGGTGTAGCCGCTGTAGTAGGCGAGCGTGATCGACTCGCGCTGCAGATCGGTCAGCCCGTCCAGGCAGCGGCGGAGCCGCTCGTACTCCAGCCGCAGCTCCACCTGCTCGGCAACCTCGTCGTAGCCAGCGCCGGCATCGCTCGGCCCGAAGGTGGCTCCCACCCGCCGTTCCCGGTCCGCGGACGCCTGAGCGGAGCGCACCCGGTCGACTGCGCGGCGGTGCGCGAGTGAGCAGACCCAGCCGATGGCGCTGCCCTTGGCCGGGTCGAACCGGCCGGCGTACCGCCAGACCTCGACGAACACCTCCTGGGTGACCTCCTCCGCCTGGGCCGGGTCCCGCAGCACTCGGCGCACCAGGCCGAAGACCCGCGCCGCGAGCAGGTCGTAGAGGGCGGCAAAGGCGTCGGTGTCGCCCCGGCCGGCCCGCTGCAGGAACTCGTCGGCGTCGGGGGCCATCGCGTCGAATCCACCACGGGTGGCGGGGCGCGGGATGGCCGGCGCGGTAACGCCGTCCTGCTCGTCGTAATTGACGGCGCGCAGCGAGCGGCCGTCGTCGTTGTCCGCCTGTCGCGGCATGGGACGAAACCTCCGGGTCCTCGGACCGGTCCGCAGCCGGTGGTGGTGGCGCCGCCGCCGGCCGTTCCCCCCGTCGTGTGACGTTTCGCTGGTGGTTCGGTGCCGGCGGAGCGCTGGATTGCCCGCGATCCCGCCGAATCTTTCCCGAACCGGTAGGGCAGGCCGCAGCCCGCCCGACGACCTCTCGACGGCCCGGATCATCGCACTGGCCGCTCGGGTACCAAAACGGCCCATTACGCGGACGAATACCGCGATGGGGCGGGCCTTCGCGCGCGGTCGGCGGGTTTCGCGGGAAGGACGTGGTTCCGGCGGGCGCATTCCCCGGCGGCGAGGGCCTTGACCGGGCGTTCCCGACGGGACGGGCCAGTGGCAGCGCCGGGCGGGTTGGTAATGCCGGTCCGCGGCCGGCCACGCGCTGTGGGACACAACCGGCTGCGGGTGCGGCCGGGCACCGCGAGGATGGGCACGGGCCGACCCCGCCCGTCGCGCCCGCTCTGTCTGTTGGATCGCTCGTTCGCTCGTCCCGACGGGAGTCGCACCGGTCATGACCACCACGCCAGGACACCGCGTCACGCGGTGGCGGTCGCTGCTGTTCACGCCGGCGAACAGGCCGGACCTGATCGCCAAGCAGGCACGCTTCGGGGCGGACGTCGTGGTCGTCGACCTGGAGGACGGCACCCCCGCCGGGGCGAAGGCGCAGGGGCGGACGGCCGCCGTGGAGGCGGTGCCGAAGCTGCGGGCCGAGCACTCCGGGGCGGTGCTGCTGCGGGTGAACGCGGTGAGCGACGCCGTCAACTTCGCCGCCGACCTCGACTGCTACGCCGCCCTTGACATCGACGGCATCGTCATCCCGAAGATCGAGACCCGCGAGGACGTCGAGCGGCTGGAGGCCGAGCTGCGCGCCCGCGGGGTCGCCGACCGGGCCGTCGTCTACGGGCTGGAGACCGTGGCCGGCGTCCACCGGGCCGCCGAGCTGATGACCGGGGCAACCCTGCTGCACGCGGCCTACTTCGGCGCCGAGGACTACATCGCCGACCTCGGCGGCCGGCG
>JADGHD010000132.1 GCA_019689615.1 Frankia sp.
CCAGCTTCGGTGGGGGGGGGGCGGGGGGGGGGGGGGCGCCCCCCCCCCGCCGCGACAGGAGGAGCCCGATGGGCGAAGCAGGTGACTACCGACGGCACTACCGGCGCAGCATCGAGCACCCGGACGAGTTCTGGGCCGAAGCCGCCCGGGCCGTCGACTGGGCGAGGCAGCCATCGCGGATCCTCGACGCCAGCCGGGCGCCGTTCTACCGGTGGTACCCCGACGCCGAGCTGAACACATGCGTGAACGCCCTCGACCGGCACGTCGATGGCGGGCGGGGAGATGCCGTCGCGCTCATCTACGACTCCCCGGTGACCGGCACGCTGCGCCGCTACACCTACCGGCGGCTGCGCGACGAGGTGGCGCGGGCCGCCGGCGCGTTCGCCGCGCTCGGCGTCGGCCGCGGCGACCGGGTCGTGGTGTACATGCCGATGATCCCCGAGGCGGTCATCGCGATGCTGGCCTGCGCCCGGCTCGGCGCAATCCACTCGGTGGTGTTCGGCGGGTTCGCGCCGGCCGAGCTCGCCGCCAGGATCGACGACGCCCGCCCGACGCTGGTGGTCAGCGCCTCCTGCGGGATCGAGCCGACGCGGCTGGTCCCGTACAAGCCGATGCTCGACGAGGCGCTGCGGCTGGCCGCCCACCCGCCGGCGGCCTGCCTGATCGTCCAGCGGGAGCGGCAGCCCTGCGAGCTCATCGCCGGCCGGGACCACGACTGGGCCGAGGTGGTGCCCGGGGCAACGCCGGCCGACCCGGTGATCGTCGCGGCCACCGACCCGCTCTACATCCTGTACACGTCCGGCACGACCGGCCGGCCGAAGGGGATCGTCCGCGACAACGGCGGGCACGCGGTCGCGATGACCTGGTCGATGGCCAACGTCTTCGATGTCGGCCCGGGGGAGACGATGTTCACCGCTTCCGACATCGGCTGGGCTGTCGGCCACTCCTACACCGTCTACGGCCCGCTGCTGGCCGGGGCGACGACGGTGCTCTACGAGGGCAAGCCGGTCGGCACGCCGGACGCGGGCGCGTTCTGGCGCGTGGTCACCGAGCACGAGGTGAAGGTGATGTTCACCGCGCCCACCGCGATCCGGGCCATCAAGAAGGAGGACGCCGCGGGCACGCTGCTCGCCAAGCACGACGTCGCCGCGTCGCTGCGCGCCCTCTACCTGGCCGGTGAGCGGCTCGACCCGGCCACCTACGAGTGGGCGACCAGCATGCTCGGCGTTCCTGTGGTCGACAACTGGTGGCAGACGGAGACCGGCTGGCCGATCGCCGCCAACCCGCTCGGCCTGGAACGGCTGCCCGCCAAGCCGGGGTCCCCGTCCGTCCCGATGCCCGGCTACGACGTGCGGATCCTCGAACCGGACAACCCGGACGGGGTCGCGGTCCCGCCGCGGGCCGAGGGCGTGATCGCGATCCGGCTGCCGATGCCGCCGGGAACCCTGCCGACCCTGTGGGGCGACGACGACCGCTACCTGTCCTCGTACCTGTCCGCCTTCCCCGGCTACTACCTCACCGGCGACGGCGGGTACCTCGACGACGACGGCTACCTGTACGTGCTCGGCCGCATCGACGACGTGATCAACGTTGCCGGGCACCGCCTGTCCACCGGCGAGATGGAGGCCGTGCTCGCCGCGCACCCCGCGGTCGCCGAGTGCGCGGTCGTCGGGGTGGCCGACTCCTTCAAGGGGCAGGTGCCCCGCGGTCTGGTCGTGGTGAAGAGCGGGGTGGACGTCGACCCGGCGGCACTGGCCGATGAGCTCGTCGCCCGGGTGCGGGCGGAGATCGGGCCGGTCGCCTCGTTCAAGCGGGTCGACATCGTCGCCGCGCTGCCGAAGACCCGGTCCGGCAAGATCCTGCGGCGGACCATGCGGGAGATCGCCGACGGCCGGTCTCCTGCGGTGCCGTCGACGATCGAGGACGCCTCCGTTCTGGCGGCGCTGCGTCCGATCCTGGCGCCCGCTTCGGCGGCCGGGGGGCAGGCCGAGGCCGGCTGACGCCGACATCTGATCGACTGTACGTGTTTACCTGATAGCGGAACGTTGTTTTCTTGCGCGTCAGACCGCATTCAACCAATCTCATTCCGAATGGTCGGCGTGATCCGGATTACATCGTCGCCCCGCGTGGTGGCGGTGGGCCGTGCCGGACGCCGGGGGCTGGTGCTGTGTTCCGCGGAAGGGGCCGTGCGCTCGTGGATGTCGACTCCGACGCTCTTGGCAGCTGGATGACCAGCAGGCTGGGCGAGCCGGTGAGGATCACTGGGTTCGCCCAGCCAAAGAGCGGCTATTCGGCTGAGACGAGGATCTTCGACGTCGAGCTGGGCGGGGACGGCGCCGGCCAGCAGCGCCGGTTCGTGCTGCGGCGCGAGACCGGCGACCCGTCGGTCTACCCGCGGCAGGCGCCGGGGCTCGACGTGGAGATCGAGGTCCAGTACCGGATGATGGCGGCGCTGCACGAGCACGCGAAGGTGCCGCTCGCCCCGCTGGTCGGCTACGAGTCGGACCCCTCGGTGCTCGGCGCGCCGTTCTTCGTGATGGGCTTCGTGGGCGGCGACGTGCCGATCGAGGACCCGCCGTACTCGCAAGCCGGCTTCTTCGTCGAGCTGACCCCCGAGGAACGGACGAGGCTGATCGACAACGGCCTCGCCCAGGTCGCGGCGGTGCACTCGGTGGACTGGCGGGCGGCCGGGCTGGACTGGCTGGTGGCGCCGGGCACCACCCCGGGCACGGCGGCCCAGATGGACATCTGGCAGCGGTTCTCGGACGAGGAGCTGGCCGGCCGCGACCACCCGGACCTCGCCGAGGCCTGGCGCTGGCTGCGCGCCAACCTGTCGAGCGTCGGCGACGAGCAGGTCTGCCTGTGCTGGGGCGACCCGCGGCCCGGGAACATCATCTGGAACCGCTCCGAGCCGCTGTGCCTCACCGACTTCGAGGCGGCGTCCATCGCCTCGCCGCTCCAGGACCTCGCCTGGTGGCTGATGTTCGACCGCACCATGCACCCGGGCGGCGGGCGGCCGGCCGGTGACCCGACGCTGGCTGAGCAGCGGGCGATGTACGCCAGGCACGCCGGCATCGAGGTGCCGGACACCACCTACCACGAGATCTTCGCCGCGGCGCGATACAGCGTGATCGTGGTTCGGGTGATCAACCGGATGGTCGCCCGCGGCCACATGCCAGCGGACAACACGATCTGGCTGCGCAACCCCGCCTCCGACTGCCTGGCCGAGCTGCTCGCCGAGCTCTGATGCCGCCGGCCGGCAGGGGCCATCCCGTGGATCCTGGTCGACCCGCGCGAGGGGAGATCCGCGGGAGGCGTCCTCGGCCACCGCTGGAGCCGGGCTGGCGGCACCCGGCGCGCACCCGACGTTCGCCCACCCGACGTTCGCAAGGAGGAGCGACGTGACCGACGGCGCCGTCAGCCCGCACCCGGACGACGAGTTCCACCCGCCCACCAACGACGACCCGTACTGGACCGAGACGTGCTGGTTCACGTTCACGGTCCCGGACCGCCGGCTCTCCGGGCAGCTCTACCCGTTCTTCCGGACGAACCAGGGCGTCACCGCCGGCGGCGCCTACTTCTGGGACGACCGCGGTAGCGAGCCGTGGAACTGCCTGTACGCCAAGAACTTCTGGCACTTACCGATCCCTGACCAGCCGCTGTCGAACATCACCCTGGCGAACGGCATCCACTACCGCTGCCTGGAGCCGCTGACCCGGTACGTGATCCGCTACGACGACCCGGACGGCGACGAACTGCACGTCGACCTGGAGTTCACCGCGGTGACGCCGCCGCACTACCTCGGCGGGTCGCACCTCGACCAGCCGGGCCGCTACACGGGGACGATCGTGCTGCGCGGCGAGACGATCCCGGTCGACGCCTACGGCTTCCGTGACCGGTCCTGGGGCGTGCGCAGCCAGTTCGGCCCGGGGCTCGCCGGCTCACCGGCCAGGCGCGGCGGCTACAGCTACGCCACCGCCTCCGATCGTGACGCCTTCCACACGATCACCATGGACTTCGGCTCCGGCTGCCAGTCCATCCACGGCTACCTGCTCCGCGACGGCGTCTGGGCCAAGCTCACGTCTGCCGTGCGGGAGGTCGTGAAGCGCGACGATCGTGGCTTCCAGACCCAGGTCCGCATCGACGGCGTCGACCAGTTGGGACGGGAGCTGCACGCCGAGGGAATCTGCCTTAACCACCTCGCGTTCCCGATCAACCCCAACCTGTTCACGATCAACTGCCTGACCGCGTGGACGTTCGACGGGGTGACCGCCTACGGCGAGGACCACGACAACTGGAGCGCCCCCGCCATCCGGGCCTTCGCCCGCGACTACCTCGGCTACGCCCGCCCGTCGTCCTGACCGGGCGCCGCGAAGCGCCGACGGCCGCCGTCCCCTGGTGGGGGGCTGGCGGCCGTCGGGTGACGCGCGGCTGGCGGCTCAGACGCCGCGACGGGCCATCTTGATGGTCTTCTCCAGCTGGTCGCGGTCGACCTCGGCGACCCGGCCGTTGCTGGTGACCGTCGGGATGTGGCCGCCGTTGAGCACCAGGTCGGTGGTGTGGCGCAGGCCCATGTCCTTCTGCTCGACGTCGAGGATGGCCTCCTCGACCCGGTAGAGCTTCTCCAGCTTGGCGACCCGGGCCTCGACCTGGGCGGCGACGACCCGCAGCCGGCGCTCGGCGCGGGCCAGCTTGCGCTCCAGCCGACGGTCCCGCCAGTTCGGCATCGGGTCGTCCCGCTCGGTCGGGTCGTGCAGGTAGAGCTCGACCACGACACCGATCAGCGGGATCAGCGAGACCAGGATGATCTCGCCGGGCGTGGGGTTCTCCTCGCCGCCCATCCGGACGAGCATGCCGCCGAGCGACAGCGCGATGAAGATCAGCGCGGTGATCGTGAGCGCCGCGCCGGACGAGCGGGAGTCGACGAGCTGCTCCCGGATCTCCGGGGGCATCTTCAGCTGCCCGCTGTCGGCAGCCTTGAGCATCTGCTTCTGCGAGTTCGCCAGGATCCTCGCCTTGATCGCGTGCGCGAGCGCGAAACCGGCGAAGAACACGACGAGACCGAGCAGGCCGCCCAGCCACCACTGCGGGTCGGTCGGTCCGCTGACGTCCGTGACGACCGCGAGCGCCCTGGCGAACACGTAGAAGTCCAGGGCCATGATGGTCGCGATCACCAGCGGCCGCAGGCTGGCCGGCACGTGCATCATCGGAATGCGTTCCTGGATGCCGACGCTGCGCCAGAGCCGGCCCTGCTCGATCTTGTCCTTCATGAGCTCGGACTTGCGCTCGCGCTTCTCGGCGCGGGCGTCGATCTCGGTGCGCAGCTCGGCGATCTGCTCCTCGAGGGCGCGGGCGTCCGCGCGGGTCGCCGCGCGGACCTCCTGCACCTCCGCGTCCTCGAGGGTCTTGAGGACCTTCGGGCGTGTCTCCGCGCCTGCCAGCGCCACGTCGGCGTCTCCGACCCGGCGGATGAGCTGCTTCGCCAGCTTCCCTGGCTGGTTACCCCTGCGCAGCACCTGGGTCTCGCTTTCCGTGTCTTCGTGCTTCTGTTTCGGTGGTGATGGCCTCGGAGTCACCGAAGGCCGGGCAGACCGGCCGGCGGAGGGCCATTGCCTGGACGGCGGTGGTCTGGGCGGGTGGTCGGTCCGACACGTCGCGCTGCCGTGTCTTGTTGCCTAGTCGATGGGCCGGGAGTAGCTACCGGCCAGGAAGCAGAGCATGGCGAAGATCGCCCCGATGATCGGCGCGATGATCGTCTCCTTGCCGGAGTCCTCGCCGTTCGCGAACACCGCGATGAGCACCAGGGCGGTCAGGCCGACGAACGCGGCCGTCGCGCCGATCAGGAACCGGCGGTGGATGGTGTCCCGCGGCGGAAGCTCGGAGAGCGCGTCGATCGGGGCGATGAGGCCGGCCCTGGCCCGGTTGCCGATCCGGCGGCGGATGTCGCGCAGCCGGAACGTGTTGCCGGACAGGAAGAAGCCGATCGCCGTCACGAAGATCGAGCCGCTGACGGAGACCCGGACGGACGAGTTGTCCGGCATCGTCAGCCACAGGAACCCGATGACGGCGCCCATCGAGATCCCGCAGATGAGGATCACCACGGCCGAGCGCATGAGCGCCGGCGCGTAGTGCTGCTCGCGGTTCTCGCTGAACGCGCTGCCGCGTTGCCGTCTGGGGCTCACTGTCTGGGTGGACGCCACGAAGACCGACTGCGGGCCCGTCTGCGGGCCGGTGAACGCCTCAGTAGACGTCCTCGTCTGCTGGTCGTAGATGCTGCTCATACCGCTGCCTCCGGTCGACGACCCTCGGAAATGAGGCCTCCGGTGGCGTAAGGGCGACGAACAACGGGTGCGTCGCCCTCGTGCTGGGTGGCCCAGATTCGGGTGCCAGCCGCCGTGGCGGCCGGCTTCTTCGCGCTGACGGCAAGGCCGCGGAGAGCGGCCTTGCCGGCCGGCACCCCGCGGCGCACGTTCCCGTGTGTCCGGCTAACTGCAGTCATCGCTCAGCCGTAGACACAGTTCGGTCTTGATGTAGCGGGCCAGCTCCAGTTGTGGCCCGGTCCCGCTTTCGCTGAGGCCGAGGAACCGGATCTTCGCGCCGTCTACCTCCTTGATCTGGGCGGTGGTGAAGCAGCGCTTGACGATGCCCTCGGCGATGCTGATCGACGCCTTCTTGCCGTCGACGTTCAGGCAGTCGGTGTCCTGCCCGACGCCCAGCAGGTCGGTCCAGACCAGCACGGTGACATCGCCGACCTTGGCACCCGGGGTGCTCCGGATGGCGTTTATGTCCTCGGGGATCCGGGCGAGCAGCCCGGTGGCGCTGCCGGTCGGGCTGATTCGGGTCGTCTGGACGATCTTCTCGATCTCCAGGCGCAGCGACTCGACCGCGACCTCGCGGTCCTTGTGCTCCCGGGTGCTGTTGTTCCGCTCGACCAGGAACGGCGCGGTGCCCGAGAAGCACTCGGACTGGACGATTCCGGAGTCCGTCCCCCCGCTGGACAGCAGCCGGACGTACTCGCCGTTGGCGATCGCGTCCTCGAGGTATGGGGTCAGCTCCGCGGCGATCCGGGAGCCCAGCTCGGCGGAGTTCGTCGACAGGTCCAGCAGGACCAGCAGCAGCGGGTAGGTCTCGTCGGACTCCATGTCCTGGTAGACGGAGCAGTCCTCGGGCAGCGAGGCCTTCTTGTTCCCGCTGAGGTTGTCGATGGCGCCGCAGGCGGACAGACCCGCGAGCAGCAGGAGCATGCTGGCGATGGTCACAGCCAGCCGGCGGCGCAGGGACGTCGTCGTGGTCACTTCAGAACGATCTCCACCTTGCGCCGGGTGTAGTCGGCGACGTCGTCCTCCGCGCCTTCCTCCCCCTTGCCGACGACCTCGAGGATCGACTCCGGGATCCCGTCGGCGACCAGGATCGCCACGACCGCCCGGGCCCGGCGTTCGGACAGGCTCTGGTTGTAGTCCGCCGCGCCGACGCCGTCGGTGTACCCGATGACCTCCACGGTCCCGGCGTGCTCCCGGATCGCGGGCACGATCTGCTCGAGCGCGGCGGCGGCCTCCGGTCGGAGCTGGTCGCTGCCGATGTCGAACAGGTAGTCGGCGCTGACGGTCGACACCTCGGTGCCGTCCGGTTGGCGGACGAACTGGCCGAGCGGCGGCAGCGGGTCGGGCTCGATGGTCGGCTTCGCGCGGGTCCCCGGCGGCGCGGGCGTGAAGCTCGGCTCGTCCGATGAGCAGCCCGCCGCGGCGACCGTGAGCACGGCGGTCGCCATCAGGACGGCTGTCGCGCGCATGCGGACAGCCGGGGCGCGGTGCCCCGCGGGCGCCGCGTCTCCGGCAGCGAGCTTGGCGTGATACACAGTCACCCCTAACGGCGAGTGCGGCCAAACATAACCGGACGGGTGGGACAGACCGTCACCAGGCTGGTCCGTTGAGGCGCAGATGGGGCCTTTCCGGCTGAAGTTGAGCTATTCGGCGCACAGATTGGGCATACGGCGGGCGTCCGCGGGGCGCGTCGCGTCGCCAGCCTGGCCGGCCCGGCGGGTGGCCCGAACGTGCTCCGCCGCACGTCAACGCAGCCCAGACGGGGTGTCCCGGCGCCAGCCCGGCGCGGCCGGCTGGCCAGGACGAGCCGCCGCGCCCCGCCGTAGGGCGCGCGTCGCCCACCCGGCGCCCAACGACCGGGTCCGTGGCCGGCCCGGTGGCGATGTTGGTCAGCCGGGCTTGCAGGTGACGAAGATCGCCGTGGACGGGACGTAGTAGCCCCGGACCGGGCCCCACTGGCCCCAGATCCGCTCGTGCCCCTCGGGCCACTCGGGCTCCAGGATGTCGAGCAGGACGAGGCCGGCGGCGACGATCTCGCGCACCCGGTCGCCCATCGTGCGGTGGGTCTCCACGTAGGAGGGGGCGCCGTGCTCGTCGCGCTCCAGGTAGGCGCGGCGTTCGAAGTAGCTCTGGGTCACCAGCAGGCCATGCTCGTCCGGCTCGTCCGGCAGGCACCAGATCATCGGGTGGTTGGTGGAGAACACCCACCGCCCACCCGGCCGCAGCACCCGGGCCACCTCGCGCATCACGGCGCCGCTGTCGGCGACGAACGGCACCGCGCCGAACGCCGAGCAGGCCAGGTCGACCGACTCGGAGGCCACCGGCAGGGTGGTCGCGTCCCCCTGGGCGAGCGCGACGTGGACCCCGGTGCGCCGGTCTAGCTCCCTGGCGTGGGCGAGCTGGCTGGCGGACAGGTCGACGCCGATGACCGTCGCGCCCTGGGTGGTGAGCCACCGGGCGCACTGGGCGGCGCCGCAGCCCACCTCCAGCACGCGGCGGCCGGCGACGTCGCCGAGCAGCCGCAGCTCCGATTCCCGCAGCCCCTCCGGGCACCAGCAGAAGTCGACGTCGCCCAGGAAGTCGCCGTGCCTGTGCTGGTAGTCGGCGGCGGCCTCCTCCCAGTAGCGCCGGCTGGCCGCCCGCGCGGTCGGCTCGTCGACCTCCTCGTAGCTGACCTGCCCCGCATGCATCGGCCCATGGTGGCAGGTGGTGGGACGGGCGCGGTCAGCCCGCCCCATGGCGAGGCGTCAGCGCAGGTGGACGGCGGCACCGATGACGGCGCGGTCCCCGGCCACGCTGACCGGGGTGTAGACGATGTCGCTGGTCGCCTCCTTGTCGACCAGGCTGCCGCGGCGGCTCTCGCCGACCAGCCTGGCCCGGCCCTCCAGCGAGCCGGTGTGGACCTCGTGGCCGGCCGGCCCGAACGGGCCGGTGCCGGACAGGCCGGTCCCGGTGGCCGCCGGGGTGGCGTAGATCCGCACCAGCACGCCGGGGACCGACTTCCAGCGCAGCAGCACGCCACCGAGGGTTGGCCGGCTCTCCAGGTCCATGACCGGCCGCGGCCGGGGCACGGCGGTGACCACCACCTCGGCGCCGGACCGCGGGTCGAGCAGCCCGCCGGGCTCCTTGGGGGCGACCCACACGCGGTACCGGTAGGTGGCGCCCGGCTGGACGTCGTTGTCGATGAACTGGCCGCCACCGCCGCGGAACCGGCGCATCGCGCCCTGCACGGACGACGTCCGGTCGAACGTGCGCTCGATGATGACCTCGTCGTGACCGGGGATCGGCCGCCAGGACAACGCGATCGCGTCCTGCACCAGGTCGGCGCGCAGCGCGGCCACCGTGGGCAGCCACACCCGCGGCGGGGTGGTGACCGGCCGGGATGGGCTGGGCAGCTCGGGCGCGGCCCCTGGCCGGCCAGCCGGCCCGCCGGCGCCCGCGGCGGCCCCGCTCAGCGCGGCCTCCCGGAACATCGCGACGACCTCGTAGGAGACCGGGACGCCCTTGGGCACGCCGGCGTCGAACAGTTCGGTGACCGGGGTCGTGCCGACCACCCGCAGCCGCCAGCCGCCGGGCGCCGACTGGTCGGCGACCTTGCGGGTGACCCGGTACAGCACGTCGGGCGTGGGCGACGGGGCCCAGCGCAGCGCGACCGCGCCGTCCTCCTCCGCCGCCGTGAGCTCGGCCGGGGGTGCCGGCCGCGAGCCCTTCGCGGTGAGCTGCCCGGCGGCACCGGCCGTCCCGGCGCCCGCGCCCCCCCGCCCGGGGGCGGCGGCCTCCGCCCAA
>JADGHD010000133.1 GCA_019689615.1 Frankia sp.
GTGCCCAGCCAGCCCACCCGCGACGCCGAGCCGGTCAGCCACAGCCAGGCCTAGTTCCTGGCCAGCGCTGACCGCGGCGGGGCCGGCCGACCCGCACGGCCGGCTCCGCCGCGCCGCGCCAGCCCGCGTGGCCGGCCAAACCGCCTGCCAGCGCTGCCCCTGGGGTGGTCCCGGCCACGGACCGCGGTCCCGGCCGCCGGGTAGCCTCGATGCGGCAGCCCGCGCTGTGCGCGCGGCTTGGCCCGGTGCCAGGAGGGGAGCGGATCGATGCAGGTCTCGGCGGAGGAAGTCCGGGCGTGCGCCAGCCGGGCGAAGGTGGCCGCGGCGCAGCTCGCCCCGTTGTCGCGAGCCCCGAAGGACGCCGCGCTGCTGGGGATGGCCGAGGCCCTGCTCGCCCGCTCCGGTGAGCTGCTGGCGGCGAACGAGCAGGACGTCGCGGCGGCCCGGGCCGGTGGCATGAGCGACGCGATGGTGGACCGGCTGACGCTCACCCAGGCGCGGCTGGCGGCGATGGCCGACGGGCTGCGCCAGGTCGCTGGGCTGGTCGACCCGGTCGGCGAGGTCGTCCGCGGCCGGGTGCTGCCGAACGGGATGGAGCTGCGCCAGGTCCGGGTGCCGCTCGGCGTCGTCGGGATCATCTACGAGGCCCGGCCGAACGTCACCGTGGACGCCGCCGGGCTGTGCCTGAAGAGCGGCAACGCCGTCCTGCTCCGCGGCAGCGCCTCGGCCGTGCGCTCGAACACCGCGATCGTCGCCGTGCTGCGCGACGCGATCGTCGCCGCCGGGCTGCCGGCGGACGCGGTGCAGCTGGTCCCCGGCGTCGACCACGAGTCGGTCAAGCACCTGATGCGGGCCCGCGGGCTGGTCGACGTGCTGATCCCGCGGGGTGGGGCCAACCTGATCCGCACGGTCGTCGAGGAGTCGACGGTGCCGGTGATCGAGACCGGCGTCGGCAACTGCCACGTCTACGTCGACGCCGACGCGGACCTCGACATGGCCGTGGACATCACGGTCAACTCCAAGACCCAGCGGGTCTCGGTCTGCAACGCGGCCGAGACGCTGCTGGTGCACGCCGACGTCGCCGCGGACTTCCTGCCCAGGGTCCTGGCCGCGCTGGCCGAGAAGGGCGTGACCGTGCACGGCGACGAGGCGGTGCGCGACGTCGACCCGAACGCCGTCCCGGCGACCGAGGACGACTGGTACGCCGAGTACCTCTCGTACGACATGGCGGTGAAGGTGGTCCCGTCGCTGGATGCCGCCGTCGAGCACATCCGCCACTACGGCAGCGGGCACACCGAGTCGATCGTCACCCGATCGCTCGCGGCCGCCCGCCGGTTCATCGCGACCTGCGACAGCGCCGCCGTGATGGTGAACGCCTCGACGCGGTTCACCGACGGAGAGCGGTTCGGCATGGGCGCGGAGATCGGCATCTCCACCCAGAAGCTGCACGCCCGCGGCCCGATGGGGCTGCCGGAGCTCACCTCGACGACCTGGGTGGCGTTCGGCGACGGCCACCTGGTCTAGCCCACAACGCGGGTCTTACGGAACGAATCAGCCGGGAGGCGATGTGGCGGAGCTGGTCGGCGTGACGGCCGATGGGGTGAGCGTGGACCGGGCGGTGCCCGGCTGGACCGCGAACGAGGTCGCCCAGGTGCTCGCCGACAACGCGGTCGCGTTCGTCGCCGGCCTGCAGCGCACGTTCGGACCGCGCCGCGCCGAGCTGCTGGAGCGCCGTGCCGCTCGCCGCGCCGCCATCGCCGCCGGCGCAACCCTCGACTTCCTCCCCGAGACCGCCGACATCCGCGCCGGCGACTGGACCGTCGCCCCGCCCGCGCCCGACCTCACCGACCGCCGCTGCGAGATCACCGGCCCGACCGACCCGAAGATGGTCATCAACGCGCTCAACAGCGGCGCCCGGGTGTTCATGGCGGACTTCGAGGACGCCAACGTCCCGACCTGGGCGAACATGCTGGACGGGCAGCGCACGCTGACCGCGGCGATCGCCGGCACGCTGACGTTCACCAACCCCGACGGCCGGGTCTACCGGCTCGGCGAGCGGCTGGCCACCCTGGTCGTGCGCCCGCGCGGCTGGCACCTGCCGGAGCGGCACGTCATCGTCGACGGCGAGCCGATGTCCGCCGCCCTGTTCGACGCCGGCCTCTACCTGCACCGCAACGCGAGGACGCTCGTCGCCGCCGGTCGCACGCCCGCGTTCTACCTGCCGAAGATGGAGAGCCATCTCGAGGCCCGGCTGTGGAACGACGTGTTCACCGCCGCCGAAGAGGCGCTCGGCCTGCCCGTGGGCACGATCCGGGCGACCGTGCTGATCGAGACGCTGCCGGCCGCGTTCGAGATGGAGGAGATCCTCTACGAGCTGCGGGAGCACAGCGCCGGGCTGAACGCGGGCCGCTGGGACTACATGTTCTCCACGATCAAGACGTTCGCCGCGCGCCCCGGCGAGTTCCTGCTGCCAGACCGCAACAGCGTCACCATGACGGTGCCCTTCCTGCGCGCCTACACCGAGCTGCTCGTGGCCACCTGCCACCGGCGCGGCGCGCACGCGATCGGCGGTATGGCGGCGTTTATCCCGTCGCGCCGCGACGCGGCGGTGAACGCTGCCGCTCTGGCCAAGGTCCGGGCCGACAAGGAGCGCGAGTCCGGCGACGGGTTCGACGGCAGCTGGGTCGCCCACCCCGATCTGGTGCCGGTCTGCACCGAGGTGTTCGACAAGGTGCTCGGCGACAAGCCGAACCAGCTCTCCCGGCAGCGCCCCGACGTCCACGTCAGCGCCGCCGACCTGCTCGACATCGCCGCGACCCCGGGCGAGATCACCGAGGCCGGGCTGCGCAACGACATCAGCGTCGGGCTGCGCTACCTGGAGACGTGGCTGCGCGGTACCGGCGCCGTCGGCATCGACAACCTGATGGAGGACGCGGCGACCGCCGAGATCTGCCGCAGCCAGCTCTACCAGTGGGTGGCCGCGGGCGCGTCGCTCAACGACGGCCGCAAGGTGACCGCGGACCTGGTCCGGGCGATGCTCGCCGAGGAGGTCGACCGGATCCGGGGCGGCGTCGGTGAGCAGGCGTTCGCCGCCGGCCGCTGGCCGGACGCCATCGAGCTGTTCGAGCTGACCGCGCTCGGGGAACCGTTCGTCGAGTTCCTCACCCTGCCCGCGTACGAGCGGGTGTGACCGGCCGGTCCGCCGGCCCGTGCCCGTCCACCGGCCGTTGCGTCATCCCGTTACCGCGGTATTGACGGTTCGTACCCGGCGCATCTGCCTTCGTCGCAAACCGGGTATTTGGACCGCCTAGCTGGCACTATGGGATTGACGAAAGCTGGTCCAGGGGGATCACGGGCGGAACGGAAGGTTCCATGGCGCTGCAGGAACACGCATTCGCCGACGTCGCGGACGTGCGCGGCCGGCTACGGGAGACCGGCTACCTCGCCGACGAGGCGATCGCCACCACGGTCTTCCTGGCCGACCGGCTGCGCAAGCCGCTGCTCGTCGAGGGGCCGGCGGGCACCGGCAAGACGGAACTGGCGAAGGCGCTGGCCGCCGCGGTGGGCGCGGAGCTGATCCGGCTGCAGTGCTACGAGGGCCTTGACGAGGCCCGTGCGCTGTACGAGTGGAACTACAAGAAGCAGCTGCTGCGCATCCAGGCCGGCTCGGCCGATGGCGGCGGCGCCGACTGGCGGTCCACCCACGACGACATCTTCAGCGAGGAGTTCCTGCTCGCCCGGCCGCTGCTGGCGGCGATCCGCCGGGACGGCCCGACCGTCCTGCTGATCGACGAGACCGACAAGGCGGACGTCGAGGTCGAGGGCCTGCTCCTGGAGGTTCTCTCGGACTTCCAGGTGACGATCCCGGAGCTGGGCACGATCAGGGCGAGCCGCCGGCCGTTCGTGATCCTCACCTCGAACGCCACCCGGGAGCTGTCCGAGGCGCTCAAGCGGCGCTGCCTCTACCTCAACCTCGACTACCCGTCGGCCGCCCGCGAGAAGGAGATCCTGCTCGCCCGGGTGCCCGAGCTGCCGGAGCAGATGGCCGAGGCGCTGGTCCGCACGGTCCGCGCGCTGCGGGCGATGGAGCTGAAGAAGGCCCCGTCCATCGCGGAGACCATCGACTGGGGGCAGACCGTGCTCGCGCTCGGCTTCGACTCCCTCAACGAGGCCGAGGTCGCCAGCACGCTCGGGGTCGTCCTCAAGCACGCGAGCGACCAGGCCCGCGCGATCAGCCAGCTCAAGCTCGGCGCCAACTGACCGGACGCCTGCGCCGCCCGGCCCGGACCGCGAAGGGGCACCCGCGATGAACCTCGTCGACCGCACGGTCGAGTTCACCGCCGCGCTGCGGCGCGCCGGCGTTCCGGTGAGCACCGCGGAGACCGTTGACGCGGTCCGGGCCGTCGGCGCGGTCGGCTGGCTGGACCGGGAGGCGGTCCGGGCGGCGTTCGCCGCGACGATGTGCAAGCGCCCGCTCTACCGCAACGCCTTCGACACGCTCTTTGAGCTGTACTTCCCGCCGCGCATCGGCGACGGCGCCGCCGGCGGGCTGGCGGGCGAGGGTGACGGCGAGCCGGGGGAGCAGGGCAGCGAATCCCGTCTGGACGGCACCCCGCCAGAGGATCTGGACCCCGAGCAGCTCGAGGCGCTGCGCCAGGCGCTGCGCGAGCGGCTGCGCCAGGCGCTGCTCGACGGCGACGACGCCGCGCTGCGCGAGCTGGCCCGGCATGCGGTGGCCGCGTTCGGCGCCGCGCCCGGCGGGCCGAACGGCTCGCGTTCGTGGTTCGTGTTCCGGGTGCTGCGGGCGATGTCTCCGGATACCCTCATCGCCGCGCTGCTGGCCGCGATGCTCGGTCCACAGGACCGCGGCGGGCTCGCCGAGCGGATCGCCCGGCAGACCATCTCGGACCGGATCCGCCAGTTCGAGGAGATGGTCCAGACCGAGATCCGCCGGCGGATGGCCGAGGAGCGGGGCATCGAGGCGACCGAGCGCACCGCGGTCAAGCCGCTCGCCGACCAGGTCGAGTTCCTGCGCGCCTCGCACGCGGACCTGGTGGAGCTGCGCCGACAGGTCTACCCGCTGGCCAGGCGCCTGGCCACGAGGCTGACCGCGAAGCGCCGCCTTGGCCGCAGCGGCCGGCTCGACTTCCGCCGGACCGTCCGGGCGTCGCTGGCCACCGGTGGCGTGCCGCTGGAGACGAAGCACCGGCCGCACAAGCCGCACAAGCCCGAACTGGTGGTGCTCTGCGACGTCTCCGGCTCGGTGGCGTCGTTCGCCCACTTCACGCTGCTGCTCACGCACGCCCTGCGGGAGCAGTTCTCCAAGGTGCGCGCGTTCGCCTTCATCGACACCACCGACGAGGTCACCCGATTCCTGCGCGGCCTCGACCTCGGCGACATGATGGCCCGCATCGCCACGGAAGCCGAACTGGTCTGGTTCGACGGCCACAGCGACTACGGCCACGCCATCGAGGTCTTCGCCGAGCGCTACCCCGACGCCGTTGGCCCAAAGACCTCGCTGTTGGTCCTGGGCGACGCCCGGAACAACTACCGGGCGACAAAGGCGAACATCTTCAGGCAGCTGTGCGCCCAGGCCCGCCACGCCTACTGGCTGAACCCCGAGCCCCGCAGCTACTGGGGCTCCGGCGACTCCGCCACCGCCGCCTACGGCGAGCTGGTCGACGACATGGTCGAGTGCCGCAACGTCGAGCAGCTTGAGGCCTTCATCGAACGCCTCCTGCCAACCTGACCGACACCCACCCGCCGCCGCACCGGCGGCGTCATCGGCACGATCTGGCGCCGAGGAGCCCTGTCCCTGTCGCTTTGGCTCGGGACTGCGATGCGGCTCGCGACGGCGCGCGGAGGGCTCAGCGGACGCCGGCCGCGGAATGGAAGGCGACAGAATCGCCGTCCGCGAGCGGGGTCATCGGGTCGCGGGTGAGTGGCCCGTCGTCCAGCCTCGCCGCCACCGTCGGATCCTGGTCGAGGAGCAGGCCGACGGCCTCGGCTGCGGCGCCGAGCGTCGCTGCCCTGATCCGGTGCGGGCGGGCAGCGCCAGCGGCGTGGCCCAGGGTGTCGAGCAGGCGAACGATCACCTCGGGGGCGGGGCGGGCGCGGGCTGCCTGGTAGTCGGCTGGCGTGTTGACGTTGACGAGGGAGTCCAGGCCCGGGTCGGTGGCGGCGAGGGCCGGGTCGGTGAGCAGGGCCGCCTCGTCCAGGCGTTGGACGGCGCATTCCTGGAACAACAGGGCTGGGCGGGCTCGGTCCTCGGCGACCAGGCGGTCGGCGGTCTCGGCCAGGGCGGTGCGGTAGGCGGCGGCCAGTGGCTGGTGGTGGCCGCGGGCCACCGGTAGGGCCACGTCTGGGCCGCCCGGCGGGAGTTCGCGCAGTACCCGGCGGATGAAGGCCGGGTGCAGGAAGGGCATGTCGGTGGCAGCGACGAAGGCGGCCTCGACCCCGGCCCGCGCGCGCAGCGCGGCCAGGCCGGCGGCTATGCCCTGGACCGGGCCCATGCCGGGGCGGGGGTCGGCGACCACCGTGGTGCCTGCCGGCAGCGTGGGCAGAGGCTGGCCGTCGGCCCGGACCACGACCACCGGGCCGGCGGTCGCGCGGGCCAGGATCGCGGCCGTTCGGTAGAGCAGCGTGGAGCCGTGCCACTCGAGGGTGGCCTTCGGGGTGCCCATGCGGGTGGATCGGCCGCCGGCCAGCACGACGCCGCCCATCCGGGTCACCTGGGGCGCTCGGGGTGGGGAGCCAGCCATCGGCCCAGGGTAGGCGGGCGGCCCGGGTCCGCGCCGAATCGTCTGGGCGGGTGCGGATCGGAGCCGGTCTGGCGTTGCCGGTCACATTTCGGCAGAACGGCGGGTCTTGTCGGGCTAAGCTGCTGACGCCCTCGCGACGCGGGGGTGCCGTGGGGAGCCAGTGAAGTCCGGTGAGAAACCGGCGCTGTCCCGCAACTGTGAGTCCGGCGCGTGCTGGATGAGCCAGGCCCTGGTCCACGGTCACGTAACTAGTCCTCGGACGAAGGGCTGTGCGTGCGGCTTCAGCCACCCGGTGGCGCTGCATCCACGTCTTCTTCGTCCTCCGACGGAAGGCGGAGGATGGTTGTGAATCCCCCTGTCTCTCCCGCCCGCGGTGGCTCGGGCCGCCGTGTGCGGGCGCTCCTGGCCGGTGCCGCGGCGCTGGCGCTCACGCTGGGCCTCGCGGCCTGCGGCGACGACGGTGACGACGAGGCCGCGCCGGCCGGTGCCAGTTCGGCCCCGGCGGCCGGCGCGGGGACCTTCCCGGTGACGGTGCTGTCCGGGCCGCTCGACGGCGGCACCGAGCTGACCATCGAGAGCCGGCCGGAAGCCATCATCTCGCTGAGCCCCAGCGCCACCGAGACGCTGTTCGCGATCGGCGCCGGCGACCAGGTAATCGCGGTGGACGACCAGTCCGACTACCCGGAGAACGTGCCGACCACCGACCTGTCCGGCTTCCAGCCGAACATCGAGGCGATCCTCGGTTACTCCCCGGACCTGGTGATCGCGTCGGATGACGTCAACAACCTGGTTGCCGGCCTGTCCGCGGCCGGTGTGCCGACGCTGCTGATGCCGGCGCCGGCCGACCTCGACGAGGCGTACTCGCAGATGGAGCGGCTCGGCGCGGCGACCGGCCACGTCGCCGAGGCGGCGGCGCTGGTCGCCGAGGTCAGCGGAGCGGTGACCAGCGCGGTCGAGAAGATCCCGGACGTCAAGGGGCTGACCTACTACCACGAGCTCGACGCGTCGCTCTACACGATCACCAGCGACACCTTCATCGGCCAGCTCTACGCCGAGTTCGGGCTGACCAGCATCGCCGACGCCGCGGCCGCCGGCGGCGACCAGTACCCGCAGCTGTCGGCCGAGTACATCGTCGAGGCCGACCCGGACCTCGTCGTGCTCACCGACGCCGAGTTCGGCGACGTCACCGTCGAGACCGCCCGGCAGCGGCCGGGCTGGGACGGCATCAGCGCGGTGCGCACCGGCCACATCGTGGACCTCGACCCGGACATCGCCAGCCGGTGGGGCCCGCGGCTGGCCGACTTCGCCGAGCTGATCGGCGAGCAGGTCGCCACGCTCCAGCCCGCCGCCTCGTGACGGCGCCCGTGCCATGTCGGCCGAGGCGGTAACCAGCGGCCGCCCGGCGGCGGCGCCCCGGGCCATCACCCGGCTCGGGGCGCTGCCGCGGCCGGCCCGTCTCCTGCTCGTGGCGGCCGTGCTGGCCGGGTCGCTGCTGACCGGCGTCCTCATCGGCCCGGCCGGGCTCACGGCCCGCGCGGTCCTGCTCGACCTCATCGACGCGCTGCCGTGGGTCGACCTGGAGTCCGGCCTGACCCGCCAGCAGCACGCGATCCTCTGGCAGATCCGGATGCCGCGGGTGGCCCTCGGCGCGCTGACCGGGTCGGCGCTGGCCCTGGCCGGGGCGGCCTACCAGGGGGTGTTCCGCAACCCGCTCGCCGACCCGTACCTGCTCGGGGTGTCCGGCGGCGCGGGGCTCGGCGCCACGATCGGCCTGGTCTCCGGCAACGCGGCGAGCGTCCCGCTGATGGCGTTCGCCGGCGGCCTGCTCGGGGTCGCCCTGACCTATGGGCTGAGCAGCAGCGTCGGCGGTAGCCGCGGCGCGGCCGTGCTGGTGCTCGCCGGGGTCGCGGTGGCCGCGTTCTTCAACGCGGTGCAGACGTTCCTGCAGCAGCGGTTCGACGACTCGCTGTTCGCGGTCTACAGCTGGATGCTCGGGCGGCTGAGCACCGACGGCTGGTCGGACGTGGTGCGGGTGCTGCCGTACGTGGCGGTGGGCGCCGCCGTGGTGCTGGCGCACCGGCGGGCGCTGGACGTGATGGCGCTCGGCGACGTGGAGGCGGCGAGCCTGGGCGTCGACCCGGCCCGCACCCGGCTGGTGCTGGTCCTGGCGGCGACGCTGGCGACGGCGGCCGTGGTCAGCGTGAGCGGGCTGATCGGGTTCGTCGGCATCGTGATCCCGCACATGGTCCGGCTGCTGTTCGGCGGCTCGCACCGCACGCTGCTGCCGCTGGCGGCGGCGTTCGGGGCGGCGTTCCTGGTGCTCACCGACGTGCTCGCCCGCTCGGCGATGGCGCCGGCCGAGCTGCCGATCGGCGTGGTCACCGCGTTCGTCGGGGCCCCGTTCTTCGTCCTCGTGCTGCGCCAGCGCCGGGAGGCGGCGTGAGGGCCCGCCCGCGCCGGCCCGGCACCGGGCCGGGCGCCGACGGCCAGGCCACGGGCGGGGGCGACGGCGAGCCGGCCCTCGCCTGCCGCGGGATGACCGTGCGCCGCGGCGGCGTCGCCGTCGTCACCGACGCCGACCTCGCGCTGGACGCCGGCGGGTGGCTGGCGCTGGTCGGGCCCAACGGCGCCGGCAAGACCTCCCTGCTGCACGCGCTCTGCGGCCTGCTGCCGGCCGAGGGGCACGTGCGGGTCGCCGGGCTGGACCCCGGGCGGACGTCGCGGCGCGCGCTGGCCCGGCGGGTCGCGCTGATGCCGCAGCAGCCCGTCGTCCCGGACGGGATCAGCGTGCGCGAGCTGGTCGCCCTGGGCCGCGCGCCCTACCTGCGGCCGCTGCGGACCGAGACCGCCGCCGACCGGGACGCCGTCCGCCGCGCCCTGGATCGCCTGGAGCTCGCCGCGATCGAGCACCGGCCGGCCTCGGCGCTGTCCGGCGGCGAGCTGCAGCGGGTGGTGCTCGCCCGGGCGCTGGCCCAGGACCCGCGGGTGCTGCTGCTCGACGAGCCGACCAGCTCGCTCGACATCGGCCACCAGCAGACCGTGCTGGAGCTGGTCGACGACCTGCGCCGCACCGACGGCATCACGGTCGTCGCCGCGATGCACGACCTGACGCTGGCCGCGCAGTACTGCACCCGCATGGTGATGCTCAGCCGCGGCCGGATCGTGGCCGACGACGTCCCCGCCCGGGTCCTGCGCCCGCAGCTGCTGGCCGAGGTCTACAACGCCCGCGTCGAGGTCCTCGCCCGCCGCTCCGGTCCGGCGGTCGTGCCGGAACGGCCGGTGACGGCGGTGCCGCCCGGGCTGCCCGCCGAGCAGCCCGCCCCGCCCGCGCCCGC
>JADGHD010000134.1 GCA_019689615.1 Frankia sp.
GTTCCCGTTCTCGTCCACGATCTGGCGCGCCACGCGAATCCTGATAGATTCCAACGTGGCATGGTCGAGCTTGCGACCGTCAGTCTCCCGCATGCAATGCATTAAATCACAGTCCAACTAGAGATGTCCAGCTAATTCCATTCATCTTGGTACGTCAGCCGGGGGGCGCTGACCCGGGTGCGGGTTGATGAGAAACGACGCAGCCTCTACGACGCGGACGAGGTCGAGCTCCTCGCCCGCCGCGGGCATCCCCGCGCGAACCGGCGCCCCCGCGCCGGCATCGACGTCACGATCGGTTCGGCGGTGAGCACGATCGAACACGGTCGGATCCGGTACCGCGGGCACGACCTGATCCGGCTGCTGGACGACGAGGTGGCCTTCGAGGACGTGGCCGAACTGCTCTGGTCCGGCGTCCTGCCCGGCCATGCGTCAGCCAGCGGCACGTCAGCCGGCGGGATGTCAGCCAGCGGGATGTCGACCAGCAGGACGTCGGCGGATGGCGCGTCGGCGAACGGGATGTCGTGGTCCCTGGCCGACGACGTCAGGGCCGTCGCGACCGGCGCCGTCGCGGCTCTGGACGACCGGGTCGGCCCACTGCGCCGGATGGCGGTCGCCGTGCTGGCGGCGGCTCCGCTGCTGAACGGGCCGGCCGGCGATCCCGAGATCGGCCGTCAGCTCGTCATGCTTCTCGCCGAGTCGGCGGGGGACCCGCGCCCCGCGTGGGCCGGCGGCACCGGCATCGAACCAGCCGAGAGACTCGGCGTCGAGCCGGACGCGGACACCGGGCCGGAGCCGTTCCCGCTCGCCCGGCGGCTGTGGACGCGGCTGTCCCCGCTGCCCCCGACGGCGGACCGCGTCCACGCGCTGAACCGGGCGCTCGTGGTCCTGGCCGACCACGAGCTGGCGACGTCCACGCTTGCCGCGCGCATCGCCGCATCCGCCCGGGCCAGCCTGCCCGCCTGCCTGCTGGCGGCGCTCGGAACGCTGGACGGCGGCCTGCACGGCGGCGTCTCCGACCTCGTCCACCAGATGCTCCTCGACCTCGCCGCCCCGAGCCGGCGGCGCTGGATATCTCGGCCCTGCGACACTTCGCCAGCGCACTGACCGTCTACCCGGACGGCGATCCGCGGGTCGATCCCCTGCTCGCGGCGGTCCGGCGGATGGCCGGCGCGGCCGAGCGGGCGGTTGTCAACCGGGTGCTGACCTTCGCGGACGATCACGGCGTGCCGGTCACCGTCGACGTCGCGCTGGGCGCCCTGTGCTTCGCCGGCCGGATGCCGCTCGGCGCGGGCCGGGCGGTCTTCGCCACGGCACGGTGCGCCGGATGGATCGGGCACGTCCGGGAGGAGCTCGACGAACGCCCGCTGCGGTTTCGCGGCCGGGCGGTGCCCCGGTCCCCGGCGTGACCGGCCGGCCCATGCAAGCGCTACGGCTTGCGGGCGAGCCCGCAGTGGGAGGGAAGCGACGGGCCGTCGGCGCACTCCCCCGGCCGCCACAGCGGGGTCGAGACGACCCCGGGCGGCAGGAGTTCGAGGCCGTCGAAGAAGCGTTCGATCCCCTCCGGGGTCCGCGCCCGGTAGGGCCATCCGCCCCTGCTCTCCTGCTGGCGCATCGCCTCGGTGCGCGCCGGGCTTTCGGTGCCGTCGTTCAGCGCCAGGTAGCTCCCGGCCGGGACGGCGTCGACGAGTCGCCGCACGATGGCGTAGGCCTCGTCGTCGGCCAGGACATTGCCCATGATCCCGAACATCACGAGCGTACGGCCGGGTCGGCGGAGGGCAGGTGGCGCAGGCCGGCGCCGAGCTTGGCATCTTTGATCTGGGTCTCGATGTCGGCGCGGCCGCGGAACCAGTGCTCGAGCGCGACGATGTCCGCCCCGTCGTTGGCGGGGATGTTCGTGGCGATGAAGCTGACCGCCCAGGCGTGGTCGGCGATTCCTTCCAGCGCGAGGGTGAGCTGGTCTTTCGGGATGGTGCGCCGCCGCCGCGCGCGGGGATCGGTGGAGATCTCGCCGGCGGGGACCTTCACCCGGCGGATGACCGTGTAGGTGCCGGGTGGCCAGCCCGCCGGCGCGTAGCCGCTGGTGGCGCCCTGGGCGCCGGCCATGTCCCGGGCGTCGGCCCAGGTCTTGTCCTCGATGGCGGCGTAGGCCCGCCACAGCGCGCTGTTACGCGGGGCGGCGATCGCGAAGTCGACGCCCGCCGCGACCGCGGCGCGGGCGAGCTCGCCGGTGAAGAACCCCGAGTCCGCGCGCAGCAGCGGCGGCGCGCAGAGCGCGGCGGGCAGGTTGGACAGCGCCCGGGCCAGCAGCCCGGCGGCGCGTGGGCGGACGTCGTCGTTGCCGGCGAGCAGGTCGGCGGCCAGGACCAGCCCGGTCCGTGCCCACGACGCCAGTAGCGGCCGGCCCGCCTTCTTCCCCTCATAGGTGCAGGCCACGCCGCGTTTCCTCCGTCCGAACACCTCGATGTCCGAGGAGTCCAGATCCAGCGTCGGCCGGCCCGTGACCAGCTCGGCCCGGCGCTGCGCGGGCAGCCGGGCCAGCCAGCGGGCGGCGAGCACCCCGACCGTCGCCTCGACCCCGGCCAACTGGGCCGGCCCGGACCTGGCCGACAACCTGGCGGCCGTCCGCGACGGCGCGAACGGCACCCCGGCCAGCAGCCCACCCGCCTCATCGAGGCGCAGCCGGTCCAGCCCGGACAGCGTCGCCTGCCCCGCCAGCTGCGCCGTGGCCAACCCGACCAGCAACTCCCCGGCCGAAAGCCCCCGCGCCCGCCGCCTGACCGACCCGACCCGGTCATCGAGCGTCTCGACGACCCCGAGCCGGTCCACCAGCTCGGCGAGGGCGACCAGCCCCGCAAGCCCCGTCAGCGACCGGCCCACCGGCCCGACCCGAACCCGCCCGGCCCGCTTCCTCTGCGCGGCCGATCTACGTAGTCTGTTCACCCGGCGGGTGCCTCTCGTCAGGGATCTTCGGTTGGTGTGGTAACCCCGATTCTTCCTGCACGGCAGGCACCCGCTCACGTTCGGGCGATCTACGAACCCCCAACATCACCAGCTACTGGCGGATCTAGGTCAGACCTCCTCGGCGGACCTGCGCGAAGCGCGGCGGGACGACAACCTGCCGGGACGGCAGGCGCCGCCCCCGAGTTGTCGATCCTGCCTATCTGATCACGAGAACCATCTTCTTGCTAACTGTAAGGCAAATTACCCCAAAGTGGAAACGTCGCCGCGACGATCTCGCCGCGACGGGGCCGCTGCCAGGGCGGACGTCGTCGATCGGCGGCCAGCCATCCCCTTCGGGCGCGAGGCTCTCCCACCGCCCGTTGACGGAGGCGACGACACCGGCCCCTGTTCCAGTTCGGATCCAGTTCGGATATTCGGCGATGTTCAATTCGTCGCACCGCCGGTTTCCCGGACAGATCATCGTCACGCCACTACCACCGGTGTGTCGGTGGGCGCGGGTAGGGTTCAGGCGTTCCCTGGGACGGGCCTTGGTTGCGACCGCCGCTGGCCGGGATGGTCACACCGTCGCCCGGCACGCTCCTCCATCCTCTGCAACGGATCTCCATCGCGACGGGAAAGGTGGTGTCCGCTGATGCGGCGGTTCAACACGGCCGGGCCGTGCCGCCCGGAGTACCACTACATGATCCCGGCGTTGTCGCGGCTGCCGGAGGCGCCCGGGCTGGTGGAGCAGATGGGCTACTTCGTGGTCCACGCGCCCCGGCAGACGGGGAAGACCACGGCGTTGCGGGCGTTGGCCGAGGAGCTGACCGCCTCCGGCCGGTACGCGGCGCTGCACTTCTCCTGCGAGCTCGGCCAGGCGGCCGGCGACGACTACGGCGCCGCGCAGCGCGGCATCCTGCAGGAGATCCGAAGCCAGGCCGAGGCCACCCTGCCGGCCGAGCTTCTGCCGCCCCCCTGGCCCGAGGTGCCCTCGGAAAACCTGCTCAGGGAGGCGCTCACCGCGTGGGCGCGGGTGTGTCCCCGGCCGCTGGTGCTGTTCTTCGACGAGATCGACGCGCTGCGCGGGCAGAGCCTGATCAGCGTGCTCCGCCAACTGCGCACCGGTTTCCCCGCGCGGCCCGCCGCCTTCCCCGCCTCGGTGGCCCTGTGCGGCCTCCGCGACGTCCGCGATTACAAGGCTGCCTCCGGCGGCGACCCGTCCCGCCTCGGCACCGCCAGCCCGTTCAACATCAAGGTCGAGTCGCTGCGGCTGGGCGACTTCACCCCCGACGAGGTGCGCGAGCTGTACGGCCAGCACACCGCTGAGACCGGGCAGGAGTTCACCACCGAGGCGGTGGAGCGGGCGATCGAGCTGACCGCCGGGCAGCCCTGGCTCGTCAACGCCCTGGCCCGCGAGATCGTGGAGAAACTGGCCGTCCCGATCAGCGAACCGATCACGGTCGAGCATGTGGAGCAGGCCAGGGAACGGCTCATCCTCGCCCGCGCCACCCACCTGGACTCCCTCGCCGCCCGGCTCGCCGAACCCCGGGTGCGGCGCATCCTCGAACCCGTCCTGGCCGGCACCCTGGTCACCCTCGACCCCTACGACGACGACCTGGGCTACGTCCGCGACCTGGGCCTGATCGCCCCCCGCAACCCGGTCCGGATCGCCAACCCCATCTACCGGGAAGTCATCGCCCGCGTCCTCACCGACGGCGTCGAGGCGAACGTCACCGCCGACCCCCGCGCCTTTGTGCTGCCCGACGGCCGGCTCGACCTGCCCCTGCTGCTGGCCGAGTTCGCCGACTTCTGGCGCGAACACGGCGAGATCCTCGTCGCCGGCCAGCACTACCACGAAGCCGCCCCCCAGCTCGTCCTCATGGGCTTTCTGCAACGGGTGGTCAACGGCGGCGGCTACGTCGAACGCGAGTACGGCATCGGCCGCGGCCGCATCGACCTGCTCATCCGCTGGCCCTACCCCGACCCGGGCGGCACGCGCCGCTGGCAGCGCGAGGCCCTCGAGCTGAAGGTGTGGCGCCCCGGCGCCCCCGACCCGCTCCCACGCGGGCTGACCCAGCTCGACGGCTACCTCGACCGGCTCGGCCTCGACCACGGCACCCTCGTCGTCTTCGACCGCCGCCCCGACGCCCCACCCATCACCGACCGCACCCGGTTCGAGGACACCACCAGCCCCGCCGGCCACACCATCACCATCCTGCGCGCCTGAGAACCGCGGGGGACGGGAGTGTCATATCCGCACACAGGTGATCTCCATCGACAGGTCGAGGCGGCTTCCCGCCATCCCCCGGGATGCGGTCACTCCGAACTCGGTCCGGTCGATGCGCGCCGTGGCGCGGGCGGTGAACCGCCGCGGCGGAACGGCTGGCTGTCCGACCGGACCCTCGCCCGCCAGGTCCTGGAGCACCACGTCCTGGACCGTGGCATCGGCCGGCCGGGTGACGCCGCGGATGGTGAGCATCCCGGGCAGGGTCAGGTCGTCCAGGCGTTCGGAGACGAACGTCATCACGGGGTAGCGGTCTGCGTCGAGAAAACGCGCCGACCGGACAGCGGCATCCCGCACCGCGTTGCCGGTGTGGAAGCTCGCCGCCTCGATCTCCACGTGGACGCTCGACTGGACGACGGGTTCGGCGATGTCGATCGTCCCGGACCGGATCGCGAAGGTGCCGCGTACCGGCAGGAGGCCGAACACGTGTCGGGTCCTGAACCGGATGACGGAGCTGGCAGGGTCAATCCTGTAGCGGCCCGGTTCCGGGGTGGCCATCGGCTGGTCCCGCGTCGTCTGCTCTCCTGTCGTCCGCTCTCGCGGCATCTGCTCTCGTGCCAGCTGCTCTCGTGTCGTTTCCATGCGCCCATTGCACGGGGGTCGGGAGGTCTCGCGGCAGGACGAGCGGTCGGTTTCCGGACCGACGAACGGACGGCCGTCCCGACCGGCATGCGACTTTCGTAGGTTCCGATCGCGCCGGACGTCGCGGGTGGGCAGTAGGCGGCCGTGAGCCGGCATACCGTACGGCCATGGCTGGTACGACCACGAGCGGTGCTGCGTGCGCCGTGGGCCGGCGACCGTGGTACCGCCGGCATCGCCTCGCCGTGGACGTGCTGATCGCGCTCTTCTTCGTACTGCTCGACACCGGCGTCACCCTGGCCGGCGCGAGCTGGTGGCCGGCCCACCCGGGCCCGCTTGCCTGGGCCATGCTCGGCGTCCAGGCACTCGCCTGTCTCGCGCTGGTCGCCCGTCGCCGGGCGCCCCTGACGGTCGTCGCCGTCCTGGCCGCGTTCACGCTCGCGGTGACGCTGCTGATCTCGCCGGCAGGCGCGCTGACGCCCGCGCACACCGGTAACGCGTGGGCACCCCTCGCGACGGCGCTCGCGGCATACGGGCCGGTCTTCTACCGCCAGGACCGGCGGACGGCGTTCGTCGCGCTCGCGGTCCTCACCGTCATCGTGGCGCGGCCGTGGGAACCGTCGATCACCATCATCACGATCGGGCTGCTGCGGACCGCCGTCGGCCCGCTGCTGGCGCTGTACTTCGACGCCCGCAGACGGCTGGTGCTGGCGCTGACCGAACGCGCCGAGCGGGCCGAGCGGGAACGCCACCTGCTCGCCGAGCAGGCCCGCATGGAGGAACGCGCGCGGCTGGCCGGCGAGATGCACGACGTCGTCACCCACCGACTGAGCCTCATGGTGCTGCAGGCGGGTGCGCTGCGGGTCACCGCGGCCGACGAGGCGACCCGGCAGGCGGCGGAGGAACTGCGGGCGGCGGGCTGCCAGGCGCTGGCGGAGCTGCGGGACCTGGTCGGCATCCTGCGCGCCACCCCGGACGGGGACGAGACGCCGTCGACCTCGGGTCTCGCCGCGCTGGTCGAGGAGTCCACCGCGGTGGGCACGCCCGTCGAGCTGGTCGAGGAGGGCGACCGATCGCTCGCCTCCCCGGTGGTCGGCCGCACGGCGTACCGGGTCGTGCGGGAGGCGCTGACCAACGTGCGCAAACACGCCCCCGGGGCGCGGGTGACCGTACGGGTCGCCTACGCCCCGGAGCTGGTGCGGCTCACGATCCGCAACACGGCGCCGACCGCTGCTCCCCACAGCGCCCTTGCCGCGACCGGCTCCGGACTGGGTCTCGCCAACCTGCGGCAGCGCATCGAGCTGGTGCACGGCACGCTGCACGGCGGACGGACACCGGACGGCGGGTACTGCCTCGAGGCGACCCTGCCCGCGTACGTGCCGACCGCGGAGCCGGCGGTGTGACCTGTGGTCCAGACCATGGTGATCCCGTCCCCCGCAAGCCAGGTCCCGCAGGCCAGGTCCTGCGCGATTTGAACGCCATGGTTGGAGTCCCCGTGATTCGAGTGGTCCCGTGATTCGAGTGGTCCTGGTGGACGACGAGCCGATGGTGTGTGTGTTCCTGCGCACGATCCTCGGTTCCGCCGACGACATCGAGGTCGTCGAGGAGGCGCACGACGGGGCCGCCGGAGTCGAGGCCGTCGTGCGCGGCCGTCCGGACGTCGTGCTTATGGACCTGCGGATGCCCGGCATGGACGGGCTCACCGCGATCAGGCGCATCAACGCCCTCGCCGACCCGCCGCCGATCGTGGTGCTGACGACCTTCGACGCTGACCAGTACGTGCTGCGCGCCCTGCGGGCCGGCGCGTCCGGGTTCCTGGTCAAGTCCACCCCGCCGGAGGACCTGATCGGGCTCGTACGGGTTGCCGCGCAGGGGCATACCGTGCTGTCGCCGGCCGCCGCCCGCCGGCTGGTCGCGGTCTCGACCGACAGCCTCGCTGCCCGCGACCGCGCGCGCGACCTCGTCAGGACCCTCACCGAACGGGAGATCGAGGTCCTGGCCTGTCTCGGGCAGGGTCTCTCGAACGCGCAGATCGCGGCCCGGCTGCACCTGTCGGAGGCGACGATCAAGGGATACGTCTCCAGGATGCTGGACAAGCTCGGATGCGTGAACCGCACGCAGGCCGGCCTGATCGCTCACGAGGCCGGCATCATCGACCGTTGACATCCTCTCCGCCCTGAAGGCGGAGATTCCCGCCTGCTACACCCCGGTGGGGGTGAGCTTCGGGTGGGTTCCCGCTTCTTCGCGCTGCGCCGGCACGGGTGCCGGTCTTACCTGCGCTCCACGGGCTGACACGGCCAGTCCGGCCGCCAGCGCGATGTTGACCGCCGCGTTCACATCCCGGTCGTGCGTCGACCCACAAGCCGTGCATGTCCATTCGCGGACCGCGAGCGGTTTCGGGCCGTCCTTCACCCCACAGCAGGAGCACACCTGCGACGTCGGCTCGAACCGGCCGATCTTCACGAACCGCCGGCCGTACCGGGCCGCCTTGTACTCCAGCATGGCGACGAAGGCCGACCAGCCGGCGTCGTGCACCGACCTGGACAGCCGTGTACGCGCGAGCCCCGTCACCGCCAGATCCTCCACGGCCACCGCTTGGTTCTCGCGGATCAGCCTTGTGGAGAGCTGGTGGTGGAACTCGCGGCGCGCGTCGGCGACCTTCGCGTGGGCGCGGGCGACCCGCAGCCTGGCCTTGGCCCGGTTCGCCGAGCCCTTCTTCTTACGGGACAGGTCCCGCTGCGCCTTCTTCAGCCGCTTCTCGGCCCGGCGCAAAAACCGGGGGGATGCGACCTTCGTACCATCGGACAGGACCGCGAAGTGCGTCAGCCCGAGGTCGATACCGATCTGGCGGCCCGTCTCCACAAGGGCCGGTTCCGGGCCGGTCTCCACGACGAAGGACGCGAAGTACCGGCCCGCACTGTCCTTGATCACCGTCACGGTGGACGGGGTGGACGGCAGCCGGCGCGACCAGCGCACCGCCACGTCCCCGATCTTCGGCAGGCGCAGTTTCCCGCCCGGGGTGAGCGACCAGCGGGCGTTCGCGGTGAACCTGACCGACTGGCGGGTGTCCCGTTTCGACTTCAATCGCGGCGGACCCATCCGGGGACGCCCGCCCGCCAGCCCGTCGAAGAAGTTCCGGTAGGCGGTGTCCAGATCCCGCAGGGACTGCTGCAACACGACCGCCGACACCTCGGCGAGCCAGGCCCGTTCCGGGGTCTTCTTCGCCTCGGTGATCAGCAGCTTGGACAGGTCCCCGGACTTCGGGAACGGCAGCCCGGCGGCACGGGCGGTCTCCCGGGCGCGCAGGCCGTCGTTGTAGACGACCCGGGCGCACCCGAACGCCCGCGCCAGCGCGGTCCGCTGGCCGGCACTCGGGTACAGGCGGAAGCTGTACCGAAGGCGCACGATCACAGTCTACCGTTGGTCTATGGCGACCGAACCGGGCATCCGCACTGGCAGACACTGTGTTTTCGTGTTGCACGCCCACTTGGTTTTCGTGACCAAGTACCGGCATCATGTCTTCGACGACCGGAACCTGACCCGGATGGAGGAGATCATGCGGGCCGTCTGCGCCGACTTCGAGGCCGAACTGGTCGAGTTCAACGGCGAGCCCGACCACGTGCATCTGCTGGTCAACTTCCCGCCGAAGGTTGCCGTGTCCCGGCTGGTCAACAGCCTCAAGGGGGTGTCGTCGCGGCGGATGCGCCAGGAGTTCCCCGAGCTGGCCCGACACTACTGGCGGGCGAACCGGCTGTGGTCGGGCTCCTACTTCGCAGGGTCTGTCGGCGGCCCGCCGCTGGACGTGCTCCACCGGTACATCCAGGAGCAGACCCGCCCGGTCTAGAGCGTGCCCGGGCCTGACGGCCCTCCCGCGCGGCCCTTCACCCCCGGCCTGAAGACCGGAGCACTGGGCCGCATCTCTGGTAGCCGCCGATCGGCGTCACCGCGACCGACGACGTCGACGCGCTGCTCGCCCTGCGCCCCGACTGCGTGACGTACCTGCCGTTCCAGCCGAACTTCGATTGGAAGCTCGGGCACGACATGACCCCGAACTGGCCGGTCGAGGACGGCTACGTCCTCGGGATCGAAGGAGAGCCGGAGGCCGAGGTCCGGCTGCAACCGCTCGGACCCCACTTCGACGGCGCCGCGATCACCGCCATGCCCGCCGTCAACGCCATCCCGCAGGTGGTCGCGGCACCTCCCGGGATCGTGGACCAGATGGACCTGCCGTTCGTCAGAGGCGCCCACCTGCTCACCCGAACCGTTCCGCGCCGCCTGTGAAAGACCG
>JADGHD010000002.1 GCA_019689615.1 Frankia sp.
CGCGAGGTGCTGAAGTTGAAGAGGCGATGCCGGCGGCGTCGGGGCGGAGGCGGTTTCGATTTCGGACGAGAGATGCGCGCCTTCGGGCGCAGGGCGGTTTCTGACGTAGTAGGGCGGTTTCGGACGCGGGGCGGTGTTGGACCGCGGACCCGTTCCAACGCAAGGCGAACGGCAGGGCAGTTGCGGGCACGAGCCCGACCGGCCGGGTGGCCGGTCGGGGAGCTGACATGGGGGGTTGGCTGACGGCATGAGCGCTGCTGACGGCATCGACGCGGTGGTGGTGGGCGCCGGCCCGAACGGCCTGACGGCGGCCGTGACCCTGGCCGAGGCCGGGTGGCGGGTGCTGGTGCTGGAGGCGGCCGGCCGGCCGGGCGGCGGACTGCGCACCGAGGAGCTGACCCTGCCGGGCTTCCGGCACGACGTGTGCGCGACCGTGCTGGCGCTCGCGGCCGTCTCCCCCGCCCTGCGCGACCGCGCCTGGCTGGGCGACGCCGTCCGCTGGGCACACCCGCCGGTGCCGCTGGCCCACCCGCTCGACCACGCCCCGGCCGCGCTGCTGCGCCGCGACCTCGCCGCGACCGCCGCCGGCCTCGGGCCGCCCGACCCCCGCCGGCCCGGCGACCCGTCCGGGTGGCGGCGGCTCCTGGGACCGCTGGTCGGCCGGCCCGGGGACCACCGGCTGACCGACGCGGTGCTCTCCCCGCTGGACCTCCCGCCGCGGGCGCCGCTGCGGCTGGCCCGGTTCGGCGCGGCGGGGATCTGGTCCGCCCGGGCGCTGGCCCGCGCGGCGCTGCGCGGGGACGCGGCCCAGGCGCTGTTCGCCGGGCTAACCGCGCACTCGATGCTGGAGCTGGACCAGGCGATGACCGCCGGCTTCGGCCTGCTGCTCGGCGCGGCCGCGCACCAGGCCGGCTGGCCGGTGGCCGTCGGCGGGTCGCAGACGCTGGCCGACGCGCTGGTCCGCCGGCTCCGGGCGCTCGGCGGGGAGCTGCACACCAACCACCGGGTCACCAGCCTGCGCGGGCTGCCTCCGGCCAGGGCCGTGCTGCTCGACCTCACCCCACGGCAGCTGCTGCGGCTGGCTGGCGAGCAGCTCCCCGCCCGCTACCGGGCCGCGCTGGCCCGCTACCGCCACGGGCCGGGCGTGTTCAAGGTCGACTGGGCGCTGGACGGGCCGGTCCCGTGGCGCGACGAGCGGCTGGCCGGGGCCGGCACGGTCCACCTCGGCGGCACGTTCGCGCAGGTCGCCGCCGCGGAGCGGGCGGTGGCCCTCGGCCGCCACCCGCGGGCGCCGTTCGTGCTGTTCGTGCAGGCCACGGTCGCCGACCCGAGCCGGGCGCCGGCCGGGCGGCACACCGGCTGGGCCTACTGCCACGTCCCGTACGGCTCACCGGTCGACATGACCGACGCCATCGAGGCCCAGGTCGAGCGGTTCGCCCCGGGATTCCGCGACCGGATCCTGGCCCGCCACTCGATGGGCCCGAGGGCGCTGGAGGCGCACAACGCCAACGAGATCGGCGGCGACATCGCCGGCGGCACGGCCGACCTGCGCCAGCTCGCCGCCCGGCCGGTCCTCTCCCGCCACCCGTGGGCCACCCCGCTGCCGTGGCTGTATCTGTGCTCCGCCGCCACCCCACCGGGTCCCGGCGCGCACGGCATGTCCGGCTACCACGCCGCCCGCCTGGCGCTACGCCGGGCCGCGGGCCGCGACCGCAGCCGGGGCCGAGCCGGCCAGGACGAGCGGGGCGCTCCGTTCGCCGGCGTCCGCCCGTTCGTCGGCGAAGACCCGGTCGGGGCGGCCCGATCGCGCTCCGAGCAGACCGGACCGGGCCAACGCGGCACGGTGCCGCACCCGGCCAGGTAGGCCGGATCAGGCCCGCGGGCCGAGTCGGCGAGCTCAGGCGAAGGCGGTGCACGGCGCCGCGTGGGCACGTCCTCGCGGTGCCGCCGTCGTGGACGGGCGTGATCTGGGTCAACGCGCACGCGGCCGCGCGGGCTTGACGCAGCTAACGCTGTTAGCCAAACTTCTGGCTAACACTGTTAGCCGAGCTGGCCGACCGCCAGCCAACGAGCCGAGGAGGCCCGCTGTGACCAGCACGTCCGCTCCGCCGTCCGCGCCGACGACGGGCTACCGCAAGCTCGGCCGGGCGGCCCGGGTGCTCAACGGGATGGTCGCCGTGCTGGCCAGGACCGGGATCAGCCTGCGCGGCACCCGGCTGCTGGAGGTCCGCGGCCGGACCAGCGGGCAGCTGCGGCGCACGCCGGTCAACCTGCTCACCCTGGACGGCCGGGAGTACCTGGTCTCCACCCGCGGCGAGGCCCAGTGGGTGCGCAACCTGCGGGCCGCCGACGGCGAGCTGTACCTGCGGCTCGGCCGCCGCCGCCAGCGCTACCTGGCCAGCGAGCTGGCCGACGCGGACAGGGTGCCCGTGCTGCGCGCCTACCTGGAGACCTGGAACGCGCAGGTGAAGCCGTTCTTCGGCGATGTCGGGCCGGCCTCGGCCGACGAGGAGATCGCCGCCGATGCGGCGCGCCACCCGGTGTTCGTCCTGGCCAGGGCCGACTGACGGCCGCACGGCAGCGGCATGATCCGGGGGTGGACCGAGCAGAGGAGATAACGTCACCGCCCGCGCCCCCGGCCGGCCCGGCGCCCCCGGCGGGGCGGCCGGGGCCGCGGATCGCCCCCCGGCCGCAGCCGACCCGCCGGCCGGCGCGGGTCCTGGAGATCGTGGCGGCTGCCCGCGCGCTGCTGGCGGTCGAGGGGCCGGAGGCGCTGACCATGCGCCGGCTCGGCGAGGCGGTCGGCGTCCGGGCCGCGTCGCTGTACAAGCACCTGCCGGGCAAGCCGGCGCTGGAGGCCGCGCTCGTCGAGCTGGCGTTGTTCGAGTTCGGCGACGCGACCCACGCCATCGTCGACGCCTCGACCAAGCACGACGTGGTCAGCCGGCTGCTGGCGGAGTACCGCAGGCTCGCCCGCGCGGAAAGCGACCTGTACCGCATGGTCCTGTCCAACCGGATCGACCGGACCCTCCTGCCCGCCGGCCTGATCGACTGGTCCGGCGAGCCGTTCTTCCGGGCGACCGGCGACCCGTGGGTGGCCCAGGCACTGTTCGCCGCCGCGCACGGCGCCGTCATCCTGGAGATCGACCAGGCCTACGCCGACATGTCCGACCTCGACGCCACCTGGCGCGCCCTCGCCGCCGCCTTCACCCGTCGTTAGCGGACGGGCGGGCGCCCGCGGGTCAGCGGGCGGCGAGCTCGCGGTCGAGCAGCTCGGCGCGGGCGGTGGCCCGGTCGCGGGCGGGGCCGGGTGGCAGCAGCCGCCGGCAGGCCTCCCACAGCTCGACGTCGTCCTCGCCGGCCGGGCCCTCCGCCCAGCGCAGCAGCAGCATCGGATCGCCGCGGCGCAGCAGCCCGGCCCGCACCTCGGCGCGCAGCCGCTCGCGCAGCGCCACCACCGCTGGCGCCACCGACCGGGGAAGCAGGTGGCCGCTCCACAGGTCGAGCACCCCGGCGTGGTCGCCGCGGGCGAGCAGCCGGCGGACCTCGGCGACGTCGGTGTCCAGCGGCTCGGCCAGCCGGTACGGGCGGGAGCTGACCATGACCGGCCCGAGGACCCGGCGTAATCGGGACATCTCCGCCCGCACGGTCACCGGGTCCAGCGGCCGCTCGTCGAGGTCCGCCGCCAGCTCCTCGGCGCTGCGCCCGTCGGGGTGCTCGGCCAGCAGCAGGAGCAGCTCGGCGTGCCGCTGGGTGATCGGCCGTGGCTGTCCGTCGACCGTCAGCACCGGCCCAGGCCGCAGCACGGTCAGCCGCGTGCCGGCCCCGCCGGGCGGCCGGGGTGGCGCGGACCGTTGCTGGCGCAGCCGGTGCAGCAGCAGCTCGCGCTCGGCGGCGGCGACCGTCGCGGCGATCAGCGCCATCACGCCGGGGTCCGCGGCCCGCCGCACGTTGCCGGTGACGTCGAGGGCGCCGATGAGCCGGCCGTCGGCCGGGTCGTGCACCGGGCTCGCCGCGCAGCTCCACGGCCGGACCGTGCGCACCCAGTGCTCGGCGGCGGTGACCCTGGCCCGCCGGTCGAGCGCGAGGGCCAGGCCCGGCGCGTTGGTTCCGGCGTGCGCCTCGTCCCAGCCGGCGCCGGGCATGAAGCCCATCCCCTCGGCCCGGCCGCGGACCGCGCGGTCGCCCTCGACCCACAACAGGGTTCCGTCGGCGTCGCTGATCGCGACGATCAGCCCGTCGTCGCTGACCTCGTCGACGAGCAGGTCACGGATGAGCGGGAGTACCGAGCCCAGCGGGTGTGCCTGCCTGGCCGCGACCAGCTGGTCACCGGTCAGCCGCAGCGGCGGCAGGTTGCGCTCCGGGTCGACGCCGAACCGCCGGGAGCGGGCCCACGAGTCGACGACGGCCCGCGGCAGTGAACGGCCGACCGCCCGCGCGGCCCAGTCCGGCAGGCGGCCGCCGGCGGCCACCGCGTCGCGTGCCTGGTGGACCAGACGGGTACTGCCTACGTCCGCTTCGCTGCGCACGGCGATCGCCACCTCCCCCGCGGTCACGCTCCGGCAGGAGCGGCGCGCGTATGGTGAGGTCACATTGATTCTGGATCATAGTACGTCAGCGCCGTCGTTCCCGGAGTCCGCATCCGCGGCCGCCCGAGGCGCGCGGGCGGGGCGCGACGCAACCGGATCGCACGCAACCGGATTGCAACGTTGCCGGGACTACCGTCCCGGCGGCGGCCCCGGAGACACCGGGCGATCTCCTCACGGAAGGACGCGCAGGCCATGTCCGTCTATGCTCGCCCAGGCCAGCCTGGCTCTCCCGTCAGCTACGCGTCGCGCTACGACAACATCATCGGCGGCGAGTACCGGCCCCCGGTCCGCGGCCAGTACTTCACCAACCCCAGCCCGGTCACCGGCGAGGACTTCACCGAGGTCGCCCGGTCGACCGCGGAGGACGTCGAGCTCGCCCTGGACGCCGCCCACGCGGCCGCGCCGGCCTGGGGGCGCACGTCGGTGGCCGAGCGGGCGGTCATCCTCAACCGGATCGCCGACCGGATGGAGCAGAACCTCGAGCGGCTCGCGGTCGCCGAGACCTGGGACAACGGCAAGCCGGTCCGGGAGACGCTGGCCGCGGACATCCCGCTGGCCATCGACCACTTCCGCTACTTCGCCGGCGCCATCCGGGCGCAGGAGGGGACCATCTCCGAGCTGGACGCGGACACGGTGGCCTACCACTTCCACGAGCCGCTCGGCGTCGTCGGGCAGATCATCCCGTGGAACTTCCCGATCCTGATGGCGGTGTGGAAGCTCGCCCCGGCGCTGGCCGCCGGCAACGCGGTGGTCCTCAAGCCGGCCGAGCAGACCCCGGCGTCGATCAACATCCTGTGGGAGCTGATCGCCGACCTGATCCCGCCGGGTGTGGTCAACATCGTGCAGGGCTTCGGCGTGGAGGCGGGCAAGCCGCTGGCGTCGTCGAACCGGATCGCCAAGATCGCGTTCACCGGCGAGACCACCACCGGCCGGCTGATCATGCAGTACGCCAGCCAGAACCTGATCCCGGTGACCCTGGAGCTCGGCGGCAAGAGCCCGAACATCTTCTTCGAGGACGTCCTGGCCGCCGACGACGACTTCCAGGACAAGGCGCTCGAGGGGTTCACGATGTTCGCCCTCAACCAGGGCGAGGTCTGCACCTGCCCGAGCCGGGCCCTCATCCAGCGCTCGATCTACGACGAGTTCCTGGAGAAGGCGGCGATCCGGACCAAGGCCGTCCGCCAGGGCGACCCGCTCGACACCACCACCATGATCGGCGCCCAGGCCAGCACCGACCAGCTCGAGAAGATCCTCTCCTACATCGACATTGGCCGGAAGGAGGGCGCCCGGGTGGTGCTCGGCGGCGAGCGCGCCGAGCTCGGCGGCGACCTGTCCGGCGGCTACTACGTCCAGCCGACGATCTTCGCTGGCGACAACTCGATGCGGGTCTTCCAGGAGGAGATCTTCGGCCCGGTCGTCGCGGTGACCTCGTTCGACGACTACGCCGACGCCATCAGGATCGCGAACGACACGCTCTACGGCCTCGGCGCCGGTGTGTGGACCCGCAGCGGCGCCACCGCCTACCGCGCGGGCCGGGAGATCAAGGCCGGCCGGGTCTGGACGAACTGCTACCACCTGTACCCGGCGGCTGCCGCGTTCGGCGGGTACAAGCAGTCCGGCATCGGCCGGGAGAACCACCGCATGATGCTCGACCACTACCAGCAGACGAAGAACCTGCTCGTCTCCTACTCCCCGAAGGCGATGGGCTTCTTCTAGTCGCTCGCGGCGCCTGGCCAGCCCACGGGCCCGGACGCCGGCCGCCACCCGCCGGCGGTCCGGGCCACCGGGGCCGGGCCAACGGGTGGCCAGGCGCCGCCCCGCCAGCCAGCGGCTGTTCCCGCCAGCGGACCGGAAGGAGTTCCGCCGTGCCAGACGTGCTCCGGGTCGACGTGACGCCCGCGGCGGCGGCGATGCTGCGCAGACTGGCCGCCACGCACGGGCCACTGATGATCCACCAGTCCGGCGGCTGCTGTGACGGCTCGTCGCCGATGTGCTACCCCCGCGGCGACTTCCTGGTCGGTGACGACGACGTCCTGCTCGGCGTGCTCGACCTGGACAACCCCGCCCACCTCGCCGACCCCGGCGCCTGGGGCGAGAGCCCTCGGACCGCGCCGCCCACGGCGCCGCTGCCCGGCGACGGGCCGACCGGTGTGCGGGTGCCGGTGTACATCGGGGGCGCGCAGTTCGAGTACTGGGCGCACACCAGGCTGACGATCGACCTGGTTCCCGGCCGCGGCGGCGGCTTCAGCCTGGAGGCCCCCGAGGGCTACCGCTTCCTCACCCGCTCCCGGCTGTTCACCGACGAGGAGGCCGCCGCGCTCGACGCCGCCGGCCCGCCGCACCGCGGCCCACTCCCCCAGCCGGCGCCGACCAGCTGAGGCGGCGGGGCGGGCGGCGACCGCTTCGGCCGCGCCGGGCGGCCCGCGGGCTGGCGCGTCAGCGGACGAGGAGCACGATCGCCACGGTCAGGCCGAGCGTGATGACGCCGGCCCGCAGGTGGGAGGCGCGCAGGCGGCGGGCGACCCGCGCGCCGAGCACGCCGCCGAGCGCCGAGGCGACGACGAGGATGCCGGCGTAGGCCCAGGCGATCTCGGCGCTCGCCAGGAAGACGACGACGCCGACCAGGTTCACCAGGAACGACAACAGGGTCTTCAGGGCGTTCGTGCGCTGCAGGTCGTCGACGAGCAGGATGCCGAGCACCCCGAGCAGCAGCACGCCGAGGCCGGCGCCGAAGTAGGAGCCGTACATGCCGGCCACGAAGACCCCGATCCTGGTCGGCCAGGTGGTCGGCGGGACGACGTCGGGGGGCGCGCCACCGGCCGCCGGTTCCGGGTCCGCGCCCGCGGCGGCCGCGGGCGGCGTGTCCGCGGGCACCGCAGCGGCTCCCGCCGGGACCGGGCTGGTGGGCAGGGTGCTCGCGGCCGTGCGGACCTGGGCGGCGAGGCGGGCGCGGCGGCGGGCGACGACCGCCGCCAGCCGGGACTGGACCGCCAGCAGCAGGCAGGACAGCAGGACCAGGAACGGCACGGCCACGTCGAAGCCGTCGGCCGGGGTGATCAGCAGCACGACCGCGCCGGCCAGCCCACCGAGCGCGGCGGCCGGGCCGAGGTCGCGCAGCCGGCCGGCCTGGCCGGCGAGCTCACGCCGGTACCCGTAAGCCCCGCCTGCGTAGCCGGTGACCAGGCCGGCGGACGAGGTGATGTTGGCGGTGACCGCGGGCAGCCCGGCGGCGAGCAGGGCAGGGAAGGCGATCAGCGTGCCACCGCCGGCCACGGCGTTCACCGCGCCGGCCAGCACGCCAGCGCCGGCTGTCAGCAGCGCGTCCAGTCCGTCCACGCCCAGTACCCTCCGCTCGCTGTGGCGGCCATGCCCGATTGGTGCCGGGCTGACTCTGCTGGCGGCGGGCGGCACGGGGCCAGCGCCTGTCCGGCGCAGTGGCGATTCTCACCAGATCACCAGGCCTGGGCCGACGCGGGGGCTGCGTCAGAGCAGCCGGGCGCGGATCATCACCCCGCACACGGCGGCGGACGGGGCCATCGGCAGCCAGGCGGTGAGCAGCCGGTAGCCGAGCACCGCGGCGATCGCCGTCGTCGTCGCCGCCCCGGCGGCCCCGGTGAGCAGGGCGGTCAGCGCGGCGTCGAGCGAGCCGAAGCCGCCGGGTGACGGGATCAGGGCGGCGGCCGCGCTCGCGACCAGGTAGATCACGACGACCTGCAGCGGGTCGAACCGGGCGTTCAGCGCGGCCATCACCGCGCACAGGCAGGCGGCGTGCAGCAGCGGGATCGCCGCCGACCCGCCCCACAGCAGCGCGAACCGGCTGCGGCTGCCGGCGCCGGTGAGCAGCCTGCGCTGGCTGACGATGTGCCGCGCCGCGGTGCGGGCGAGCCGCCGCCCGGCCGGCACGACCGCGGCGAGCAGCGCCATCAGCCCCAGCCCCGCCGCGACCAGCGGCAGCACGCTGGTCATCTGCTCGGCGGCACCCCGCGGCAGCGGCGCGTGGCCGGCGGCGATCAGCACCACCAGCACGAGCGCGTGCGGGATCATGCCGACGGTTGCGTTCACCGCCGTCGAGGCCACCGCGTCCGCCATCGGCAGGCCGCTGCGGCGCAGGTAGCGTGCCTGGACCGCGGCGATGCCGACGCCGGCCGGAAGCACCTGGTTGGGCAGGATGCCCGCCACCTGGACCGCGATCAGCTGGCCGAACGGCAGCCGCCTGGTCACCGAGCCCTTGAGGCTCGCGGCCGCGGCGACATAGGTCATGGCCGCGGCGGCGATTGCCAGCAGGGTCCAGCCGACCTCCGCCCGCCGGCACGCCCGGAACGCGGCCAGCAGCTGGTCCTGGTGGGTGAGCAGCCAGAACAGCGCCCCCATCGGCGCGATCACGCTGAACGCGGTCACCCAGCGCTTGGACCGGCTTGGCCGCGCCGATACCTGGGCCTCGCCGGCCGGCTCGGCCGCCACCGCCGCCAGCTGCTCGGCGGCCGCTGTCCCGGCGACCTCCGTCACCTCGGCCGCGGCAGGCGCTGGCTTCTCGCCGGCATCCGAGACGGTCATCACCATGCCCTGGTCCGCGCGGCCCGTGGACGCGTGCCCGGTGGGGACGCGCTCGGTCGAGGTGAACTCCGTGGGCACGCGCTGCGCACCAGTCTGCCGCGCCGGTAGCTCGAACCCGGCCTCGACAGCGCCCGTGCCCGAGTCGTCCGGGCTGCCCGAGCCGGCCGGGCTGACCGGGCTGGCCGGGCTGGCCGGGTTTTCCACCCCGTCCGGCCATGGCTCGCCGCGCTGGCGCGGCACGCTGGCCCACGGGGTGTCGCCCAGGTAGGCCGCCAGCCGGGAGCCGAGGTGCGCCCAGGTCCACGCCGTGCGCATCCAGGCCCGGCCGGCCGCCCCCATCCGCCGCGCCAGGTCCGGGTCGGCGAGCAGGCCGGCCACGGCCGCGGCCACGGCGGTGGTGTCCCGCCCGTCCACGACGAGGCCGGTCTGCCCGGGCAGGACGACCTCGGGCGCGCCGCCGGCCGCTCCGGTGATCACCGGCAGGCCAGCGGCGGCCGCCTCCAGCGAGGACAGCCCCAGTCCCTCGAGGTCAAGGCCGAACGCCCGCGGCCGGGACGGCATCGCGAACACGTCCGCGGCGTCAAGGTAGGCGGGCAGCTCGTCGTCGGGGACGGCGCCGGTGAAGCAGACGCGGTCGGCCACCCCGGTCGCGGCGGCCAGCCGGCGCAGCCGGTTCGCCTCCGGCCCGTGCCCGACGATCAGCAACAGGGCGTCCGGGTGCTCGCGCAGCACCAGCGGCCACGCCTTGATCAGTACGTCCTGGCCCTTGCGGGTCACCAGCCGGGCGTGGCAGACCACGACCGGCCGGCCGGCCCAGCCGTGCCGGCGGCGGATCTCCTCGCCACCGGCTCCCGGGTGGAAGCGGTCGACGTCGACCCCGCCGGTCAGCCGCTCGAACCGGGTTCCGCTCGGCGCGACGACCCGCAGCCGGCGCAGCGTCACGTCGGTCAGGTAGGTAACCACGTCAGCGCGCCTGGCCATGCCCCGCACCAGCGAGTAGCCGACGGGCAGGTACGACCAGCCGAGCTCGTGCCCGTGGCTGGAGGACACCACCCAGTCGACGCCGGCCCGGCGCAGCGCCGGCGCGACGAGGCCACGCGGGGTCGCCGCCGGGAACCAGGCCGCCTCGATGCCCTCGGCGCGGGCGATCGCGGCCAGCGCTCGGCCGGCGCCCGCGTGGCGCACCCGGGCAGCCGGATGACGGATGATCTCGAACGGGGCGTCGGCGTCGAGCTTGGCGGCCTTCGGGTGCGGCGGCGCGACGACCAGTACCCGGTCGCGGGGCAGCGTCGCCGCGAAGTTGTAGGCAAAGGTCTGGATTCCGCCCATTACCGGGGGGAACTTGTCCGCAACGACCAACGTGCGGGGCGTGGTCACGTCGAAGCCTCCCGGCGGACGACGACGTGTCCGCGCTGACGATGAGCTCGATGGGACAGGAGTGCCGCCTTCCCGAAGCTGCTGTAGGGACATACCGGAAAAGCCCGGGCAGAACAAGACGCCACGCTGACGCCCGCGGCCGCCCTGGCCACACCCTACGAAGGACGGTGACCCGTCCGGACAGGACCCCGTCGCCGACGGGCCACCAGCCGACGGATCGACTATTGTCTAGACAAATTCTCACGGACGGTGGTCGCGAGCGGCCCGAGAACGGCACCCGCCGCCGCTGGCACAGCCGGGGCAGGGAGCCCGGCGTCATGGCCTGTTTCATGATCGGCGGGACCCGGGCGTGACGGCCGCGGACCGACGTCGGTCAGGCCCGAATGGTGGAGCCCGGGGAATACCCATCCCCGGGCTCCGAAGGGTGGCCATGTTGCGCACGCCAGCGTGCTGATAGGGCGGTCGGCAGTTGAGGGAGCCGCGCTCTTCCTATTGAGCTAGGGGCGCACGTGGAGCGCCCCACGGGGCTCGAACCCGCACCCTCGGCTCGGGCCGTTGGCCAGGTGCTGGCGATATGGCCGGGTATTGAGTTGTGGAGCGAGAGACTCAGACTCAGCCCGGCTGCCTCTTCCAGTTGGGCTACCCCGGCGCGTCGAGCCGGGAGGGGGACTCGAACCCCCACTGTCACCAGGGCCTTGTCAGCGTGAGTTTCAGTCTCAGCTTTCGCGCCCGGTGGGGCGCGCCCGCCGCTCCAGACGGGAGCTCACAGGGCCGCTGTCCGACGGGTGGACGGCTCAGCGGCCGAGGATTCAGCGACCGAGGATTCGGCGACCGAGGATTCAGCGGCCGAAGATGTGGTCGAACACCACCTTACCCGCGGTCTGGTCGGTGACCTCGTACTGGTTCGCGGCCTCGCGGGCGACCTTGACCGCGTCCGCGAGCGCGACCACACGGTCGATGATCTGCTTGCGGCGGTCGGCCGGGAGCGCGCCGGAGAACTTGACCGTCGACCAGTCACCGACCGGCTCGTCGACCGTGAACACCTCCGTCTGCGCCGGGTGGTGCTCGGTCGCCTCGTACTTGACCAGCACCTTCGGCACCTTGCGCGACCGGACCGTTCGGGTCGTCGGGGTGCGGTGCACGCCGGCCGCCGGGTCCCAGGACCAGTCCTCGGCCGGGTCGAGCACGGGCAGCCTCGTGACGAACGTGTGCAGCTCGGCCAGCTGCTTCTCGAGGAACAGCAGGTAGGCGACGGGAACGTCACGCAGCAGCGTCTCGCCGTCCACCACCACGTCGGCCTTGGCCGAGCAGTTGGCGGTGTCCTTGGTGAGGACCACGTCGAACAGCCGGACGAGCGAGGAGGCCACGTCGTTCAGCACTTCCTCGACCCGGACCTGGACCTTCGTGCCCTCCGGGGGAAGCTGGTCGCCCTCCTCGTCCCGCGGCTGGTAGGTGCGGGAGATACCGGAGAGCAGCGCCTCCTTCTGCACCAGCTGGGAGAGCTCGGCGAACTCGCGCGCGGCGCGCGCCTTCACACCCTTCTCGATCGCGATGATCTGGTTGAGCTTGGTCACGGCACTGCCTTCGTCGCAGTTGATCAGTAGATGCGACGACCTTACCCATTCGCGACAATCGGGGCGAGTCAATTTCCCTGTCAGCAGGCGGACAGCAGACCGGCCCCGGACGGCCCGGCGGCAGCGCCCGACCGGACCACCGTCAGAGCTCGAACTCCTCCGGCGAGATGCCGACGGCGAAACACGCCTCGCGGACGACCGCCTGCTCGGACTTGTCGAAGGTGCCGTCGGCGCCGCCGATGACAATGCCGATCTGGATGACCGCGCGGGCCTCGGTCGGCTTCTTCTTGACCTTGCCGATCTCCTGGAGGACCTCGACCTTGCCGAACGCGAAGTCCCGCTGCAGCCGGGAGAGGTAGTCGTCGAACCGGCGCTGCAGGTCGGCCGCGGGGAAGTTGGCGAGCACCGGGTTGGAGGTGATCAGCGAGGCGACCCGCTGGCGCTCCGCCGGGTCGATGACCCCGTCCGCGGCGGCGACGAGCGCGCACATCGCCATGCTGGCGTCCCGGAAGGCCCCGCTCTTGAGCTCGTTCTTCTTCGCGACGAGCTGGTTCTGCATGGACTGTGCCGACTGGCGGAACTGGTTCCAGATCGCCATGACCTGCCTCCTTCGCCCGGCCGCGCAACGACTCGACTCGGACGGTGAACGTACGGCGGCCGGCGCGCGATCCCGGGCAGCCGCCGACGGCGGCGCGTCGCACCGCGGGCCGCCGTCAGCCGCAGGGCTCAGCCGTCCGGGCGCACACCGTTGAGGACGTCGACGGCCTCGAGCAGTCCGCCGATGGACGCGAAGTCGACCGCGACGAACGTCGGGCGGCGGCCCCGCTCCTGTTCGCAGACCCCGGCCCGGTCGACGACCACGCGCGGGTCGTTCACGGTCAGCGCCGCCCGCCGGCTGGGCGCCGTGTCGGTCACCCAGTGGTTGACCAGCAGCAGCCGGGCGTCCGCCGAGCCGCGCTTGACCGGGCAGGTGGCCAGGTCCTCCGCGGAGCGGGCGTCGAACGGCGTGTCCGAGCCGTACCGGTAGAACGAGCGCAGGTAGCTGCCCGGGGTGTCCTGTTCCTCGGTGAACAGCACCAGCCGGCGGCCGGAGTCGATCATCTCGCGCAGGGTCGGCCACTCGCCGTCCGGGTCGTCCGGCGGGGTGAGGACCTTGTTCGCCAGGCCGGCGGTGGCGACGGCGCCGGTGATCTCGGCCGGCGGGACGCCGTTGTCCTGGAAGATGATGCTGACGACCTCGGTCGGGTTGCGGTCGAGCCAGTCGCCGAGCTGGCGCAGCTGCTCGACCAAATCCAGCGCGCCCAGCTGGCACAGGGCGTGGCAGAGCCACAGGCCCTCGCGCGCGGACAGCGCCCCGCGGGTCAGCGGCTCGATCGCGGCCCGCACCGACGGGTCGAGGCTGTCGAGGAACGCGGCCACCTCCTCCGGCGTGCTCCAGTGGTGCACGTCGAGCAGCAGCCCGCGCACGCCGAGGTCGAGCTGGTGGACGATGCTGGGGTCCTGCGCCGGGCCGAGGAAGCGGTCCTCGCTGTTGGCCATCGCGTTGTGGGTGGCCGCGTACACGACCTCGTCGTAGCGCCGGTCGCACAGCTTCGCCGAGCCGTTGCAGACATCCCGGCCGTCCGCCGCGGCACCGGGGAACGCCGCCCAGGTCAGGGCGACCACCGCCGGGACGAGCACGGCGACGGCCATGGCCACCCGGCGCCAGCGGCGGGTCCGCTCCAGCCGGGCGGACAGCGCGACCAGCAGGGACACGCCGGTGATGACCGCGCCGACCAGCAGCGACCAGCCGGCCAGCCGCAGGTAGTCGCCCTCGATGTCGCCGTAGGCCGCGTCGCCGAAGTCGACGAGCACCGCGGCGGCACCCGGCGGCATCGACGACCCGGGCTCGGCCAGCACCGGCAGCGGGTTCGGCAGCGCCAGCCGCAGCCCGACGCCGACCGCCAGCGCGACCACGCCGGCGGCGAGCACCGCCACCCCGACGGCCCTGGTGGGCGAGCGGCCGTCGGCCCGGGCGGCCAGTGCCGTGCCGACGAGCCCGGCCAGCGCCACCACCATGGCGGCGACGGTCATCAGCGGCAGCAGCTCGGCGACGTCGTGCAGCCGGTCGACCGCCCGGATCGCCGGCTCGTCGCCCAGGTCGGACAGGGAGACGCCGAGGTCGAGGACCCTGCCGTCGACCAGGCGCTGGCGCAGTTCGGCGATCGCCTGTTCGTCGCCCTGGAACAGCGGCGGGCCGAGCAGCGCCAACGCCCCGGCGACGTCGCCCTGGCGCAGCAGCGCCCGGGCCGGCTGGCGCAGCCGCTCCCGGTCCGCCTCGTCCAGCCGGGCGAGCACCACGTCGAGCACCCGGTCGGTCTCCTGGGCCGTCAGCCGCATCGTCGGCAGGTTCTGCGGCGGGTGCCCGGCGGCGACGGCGTCCAGCGCGGCCAGCAGCTCCTGGGTGAACGTCGCGACCGAGTCGACCTCGTAGGTGCCGCCCTCGCCGAGCTCGCCGGCCAGGTAGCGGTTGGCCAGCCCGGAGATGTTGCCGAACAGCGGCTCCAGGTTGACCGTGAACGCGACGTCGTCGGTGTCGGCCCGCAGGTAGTCGACGATCCGGGCGATCTGCTCGTCGACGAGCCCCTCGACCGTCGACGGCGGCAGCACGGTGCGCAGGTTCGCGGTGACCACCGAGGAGTCCACCGGCAGGTCGGCGAGCAGGTCGTCGACCGTCGGGTCCGGCAGGACCTCGGTGTAGAGGCGTTCGTAGGCGTCGGCCTCGGTCAGCGCGTCGCTGTAGAAGCCGGGGCTGAGCACGGTGGAGCGGGCGGTGAGGATGACGACCAGCGGCAGCCAGGCGAGCACGACCAGCGCCGTGCACAGCGCCCGCATCAGCCGCCATCGCCGCGGCCGACGAGGCCGGGCCGCCGGCGTGCCGGCACGGGCCGCCGGCTTCCCGCCTGGCGCCGCCACGCCAGGTTCCTCGCCGGCCGTCGCCTCACCGGTCCGCTCGGTGCTGGTCTGCGCCGTGCTGGCCCTGTTGGTGGCCTTCTCGTCCCCCACGGTAGTCAAGCTACCGACAGCGGATCCTCTACCCGCTTCACCCCCAGGAGCCACGCCGGCCACGGCTCGGCGCCGGCTGGCTCCCGGGAGGAAGGCCGGGCGGGGTCAGGCCGCGATGCCGGCCCCCGAGGTGACGAACGGGAGATGGTGCGCGCCGCGGACGTTCGAGACGACCGGCATGTCGGCCCGGTCCGGGTCGGCGATGTAGTCCGGGAAGCGGTTGAGGACCTCCTGCAGCGCGATCCTCAGCTCCAGCCGGGCGAGGTGGGCCCCGAGGCAGCGGTGGATGCCGAAGCCGAAGAACAGGGTCGACGGCTCGTCCCGGCGGTCCATGTTGAACACGTCGGGCTCCTCGTAGACCCGCTCGTCGCGCAGCGCCGAGCCGGTGAGCAGCATGACCCGCTCGCCGGCCGGGATGGTGACGCCGTGCAGCTCGACGTCCCGGGTGGTGGTGCGGCCCTGCAGGTGGGACGGCGCGTCGTAGCGCAGGGTCTCGCCGGCCGCCCGGTCGTACAGGGTCGGGTCGGCCAGCAGCCTGCGCCGCTGCTCCGGGAACCTCGTCAGCGCCATCAGCCCGTTCGGGATGGCCTTGGCGACGGTCTCGTGGCCGGCGACGCCGAGCTCGAGGAACCTGAAGGCGATCTCCTGGTCCGACATCCGCCGGGTGGTGACGCCGTCCTCGTCGTCGATGACCTCGGTCTTGATCAGCAGGCTGATCGGGTCGTCCTTGGGTTCCTTGCGCCGCTCGGCGATCAGCGACTGGTACAGCTCAAGCAGGCCGATGTTCGCGTTGACGAATTCCTCTTCCGACCGTGGGCCGTTGCCCCGGTTGAGCATCGCGTCGGCGGTCTTGTTGACGAACGCGCGGTGCTCCTCCGGGATGCCGAGCAGCTCGCTGATCACGTCGAGCGGGAGGCGGACGGCGAACTCCTGAACGACGTCGAACTCCTCGGCGCCGACGAACTGGTCGAGCAGCTCGGCGGCCTTGCCGCGGATGTAGGGCTCGAGCTTCATCATCGACCGCGGCGAGAACACCTTGCTGACGATCTTGCGGTGCCAGCGGTGCTCGGGCGGGTCCTTGAGGATGAGCATCGGCTGCCCGGCCTCGTGGCCCTCGATGGTCACGCCGCCCGCGCTGGAGAACGTCTGCCAGTCGTTGTGCGCGGCCAGCACGTCGGCGTGCCGGGAAATGGCCCAGAACTTCAGGTCGGCGTTGTGGAAGACCGGCGCCTCGTCTCTTAACTGGCGGTAGACCGGATAGGGGTTGCGAAAGGTGTCCGGGTCGAACGGGTTGTACTCGACCATCGCCCCTCCTCGTGAGCGCGCCGTGATCGCAGTTCAGCCGTCGAAGATTTTATACATTATTCACGGTGCGCGTGCGAGGCGGACGCAGGGTGCCGTTCGGCCCTGCGCGAGGGGACGATGTTCAGTGCCGGTGGTCCGGCAGTGACCGTAGGACGGCGTCGATCCGGCCCGCCACCTCGTCGGGAGTGCCGGAGCCGTCGATGGTCCGCAGGATGCCCCTGGCGGCGTAGTACGCCCGCAGCGGGGCGGTCCGCTCGGCGAAGACCTTCAGCCGGCGCCGCGCGGTCTCCTCGTCGTCGTCGAGGCGGCTCTCGTCGCGCGACCGCCGAGCGATCCGGGCCAGGACCGTGGACTCGTCGACATCGAGGTCGAGCACGACGTCGAGCGCGCAGCCGGCCGCCGCGAACCGGGCGTCGAACGCCTCGGCCTGGGCCAGGGTACGCGGGAACCCGTCCAGCAGGAAGCCGGAGCACACGTCGGGCACCGGCGTCACGGCCGCCTCCGCGACCGCGGTGCCGGTGCCGGCGGCCCGGGAGCCGGTCCCGGCGGCTGCCACGACGGTGCCCGCGGGGACGTGATCGAGGACCGCTGCGGCGCGGGCACCGAACAGCCGGCTGGCGACGAGGTCCAGCACGAGGTCGTCGGGGACCAGCTCGCCGGCCCGGACGAAGGACTCGGCGCGGCGGCCGAGCGGGGTGCCGGCAGCGATCTCGGTGTCCAGCAGTCGACCGGTGGAGATCGCTGGAATTCCGTAACGGGAGCTGATCCGGGCGGCCTGGGTGCCTTTACCTGATCCCGGTGGACCGAGAAGCACGACTCTCACCGAACGAACGGTACCCGGCACCAAACCCCCAAAAGCTGGACGAAGTTGTAGAAAATCCGACCCCTCGCCGGAGAACGAGACAGGGATCACCCGCACCCCCCTGGGAGCCATGCCCGGCCAGGGGACGGCGCGCAGCCTATCGGTCGCGCTCACAGCGCGTCCACTCCGACGGCCGGAAGGTCAGGACCACACCACGGCAACGACGCCGTACGCCGCGATCATTCCCTCCGGGCCGTGCGCCGGGGACGCGTGGCGAAGGCCACCGCCGCGCGAGATGACGGCGATTTGTCCCGAAAAGAGCCTTTTCTTATCTGGCCCTTCCCCTCGGCCACCGGCCCTCGGCGACGTCGCCCGCGGGGAACGTCACACCCGCCGCTGGCGTCAGCAGCCCCGCCGTCAGCGGCGGGTCGGCGTGATCGGCTCCGGCAGATCGGTGGTGCCGCACAGGAAGCGGTCGACGGCGGCGGCCGCCGCCCGGCCCTCGGCGATCGCCCAGACGATCAGCGACTGGCCACGCCCCATGTCGCCGGCGACGAACACCCCGGGTACCGAGGTCTGCCAGCCGGCGTCGCGGGCGACGTTGCCCCGCGCGTCCAGCTCGACGCCGAGCTGCTCGAGCAGGCCATCCCGCTGCGGCCCGACGAAGCCCATCGCCAGCAGCACCAGCTCGCACGGCAGCTCGGTGTCGGTGCCCTCGACCTTCTCGAACCGCCCGTCGACCATCCGGACCTCGTGCATGCGCAGGGCACGCACCCGGCCGGCCTCGTCGCCGAGGAAGCACTCGGTGTTGACGGCGTAGAGCCGCTCGCCGCCCTCCTCGTGCGCCGAGGAGACCCGGTAGATCATCGGGTACATCGGCCACGGGTGGGCGGGCGCGCGCCTCTCCGGCGGACGCGGCATGATCTCGAGCTGGTGCACGGAGACCGCGCCCTGCCGGTGCGCCGTGCCGAGGCAGTCGGCACCGGTGTCACCGCCGCCGATCACCACGACCCGCTTGCCCCTCGCGGAGATCGGCGACTCGGCCAGGTCGCCCTCCTGCACCCGGTTCGCCGGGACGAGGTACTCCATCGCCAGGTGGACGCCGTCCAGCTCGCGCCCGGGCACCCGCAGGTCGCGGGCGATGGTCGAGCCGCCGGCGAGCAGGACCGCGTCGTGGCTGGCCCGCAGCTCGTCCGCGGTGACGTCGACGCCGACGTTGCAGGAGGTGAGGAACCTCGTGCCCTCGGCCTCCATCTGGCGCAGCCGCCGGTTCAGGACGGACTTCTCCATCTTGAACTCGGGGATGCCGTAACGGAGCAGCCCGCCGGGCCGGTCGGCCCGCTCGTAGACGGTGACGTCGTGGCCGGCGCGGGTGAGCTGCTGGGCGGCGGCGAGGCCGGCCGGTCCGGAACCGACGACCGCCACCTTCCTGCCGGTGCGCACCGCGGGCATGACCGGCGTGACCCGGCTGTCGGCGAACGCCCGGTCGATGATGGTGACCTCGACCTGCTTGATGGTCACCGGGTCGTCGGCGATCCCGAGCACGCAGGCCGCCTCGCAGGGCGCCGGGCAGAGCCGGCCGGTGAACTCGGGGAAGTTGTTGGTGGCGTGCAGCCGCTCGATCGCGTCCTGCCACTCCTCCCGGCGGGCCAGGTCGTTCCACTCCGGGATGAGGTTGCCCAGCGGGCAGCCGTTGTGGCAGAAGGGGATGCCGCAGTCCATGCACCTGGTGGCCTGCGCGGTCAGCGCCTCCGTCGGGAACGGCTCGTACACCTCCCGCCAGTCCCGGATGCGGACGTCCACGGGACGGCGAGCCGGCAGCTCCCGGTGGTGCCGGAGGAAGCCTGTCGGGTCAGCCATGCCACTCCTGTCACGTTGGGTCCAGGCCGGGCTGCCGCGGGCGCCCGCGCGGCGGCGGACGGGGCGCCTCGGTCGGTCAGCCGGTGGAGGTGTCGAACGTTCGTACCGTGCCTGGTAGGGCGTGGGGCGGCAGGCGGGGCCGGCCGGCCCGTGGGGGCGAGCGCTCAGCCCTGGGCGCTCGCCATGATCAGGTCGTCCGCGGGGACGCCCTGCTCCTTGGCCTGCTTCATCGCGGCCAGCACCCGCTTGTAGTCCCGCGGCATGACCTTGACGAACCTGCCCTGCTCGTCCGCCCAGTTGGCGAGCAGCCGGGCCGCGACGGTGGACCCGGTCTCCCGCCGGTGCCGGTTGAGCAGGTCGACGACTCGGGCACGGTCGTCCTCGTCGAGCGGCTCGATGTCGACCATCTCGGTGTTGATCCGGTGGATCGCGGGATCGTAGAGGTAGGCGACACCGCCGCTCATGCCGGCGGCGAAGTTGCGGCCGATCGGGCCGAGCACGAGCACGGTCCCACCGGTCATGTACTCGCAGCCGTGGTCACCGACACCCTCGACGACCGCCGTCGCGCCCGAGTTGCGGACGCAGAACCGCTCACCGACCACGCCCCGGAAGAACGCGTCGCCCGCGGTCGCGCCGTAGAGCAGCACGTTGCCGGCGATGATGTTCTCCTCGGCGCGCAGCGGCGCCTCCTTCGGCGGGAAGACGATGATCCGCCCGCCGGACAGCCCCTTGCCGGCGTAGTCGTTGGCGTCGCCTTCCAGGGTAAGCGTGATGCCGCGGGGCACAAACGCGCCGAAGCTCTGGCCGGCGGAGCCGGTGAACCGCAGCGAGATCGTGTCGTCCGGCAGCCCGGCGGCGCCATAGCGGCGGGTCACCTCGTAGCCCAGCATCGTGCCGACGGTCCGGTTGACGTTGCGGATCGGCATCTCCAGCCAGACCGGCCGGCCGTCCTCCAGCGCCCCCTCGCAGAGCTGGATCAGCGAGTTGTCCAGCGCCTTGTCCAGGCCGTGGTCCTGGGCGGCCGAGTTGTGCAGGGTGCCGCCGAACGGGGTCTCCGGCATGTGCAGCAGCGGGCTGATGTCCAGCCCGTCGGCCTTCCAGTGCTCGACGGCCGCCCTGGCGTCGAGCATGTCGACCCGGCCGACCGCCTCCTGCAGCGTCCGGAAGCCCAGCTGCGCCAGGTACTCGCGGACCTCCTCGGCGATGTAGCGGAAGAAGTTCTCGACGAACTCCGGCTTGCCGGTGAAGCGGGCGCGCAGCGTCGGGTTCTGGGTGGCCACGCCGACCGGGCAGGTGTCGAGGTGGCAGACCCGCATCATCACGCAGCCGGCGACGACCAGCGGCGCGGTGGCGAAACCGAACTCCTCGGCACCGAGCAGCGCGGCGATGACGACGTCGCGGCCGGTCTTGATCTGCCCGTCGACCTGCACCACGATCCGGTCGCGCAGGCCGTTGAGCAGCAGGGTCTGCTGCGTCTCCGCCAGCCCCAGCTCCCAGGGGGCGCCGGCGTGCTTGAGCGACGTCAGCGGCGACGCCCCGGTGCCGCCGTCGTGCCCGGAGATCAGCACCACGTCGGCGTGCGCCTTGGAGACGCCAGCGGCGACCGTGCCGACCCCGACCTCGGCGACCAGCTTGACGTGCACCCGCGCCTTCGGGTTGGCGTTCTTCAGATCGTGGATGAGCTGGGCCAGGTCCTCGATCGAGTAGATGTCGTGGTGCGGCGGCGGGGAGATCAGGCCCACGCCCGGGGTGGAGTGCCGGGTCCTGGCGATCCACGGGTAGACCTTGTGCCCGGGCAGCTGGCCGCCCTCGCCCGGCTTCGCGCCCTGCGCCATCTTGATCTGCAGGTCGTCGGCGTTGACCAGGTACTCGCTGGTCACGCCGAACCGGCCGCTGGCGACCTGCTTGACCGCCGAGCGGCGCGAGTCGCCGTTGGCGTCGGGGACGTAGCGCTCGCTGTCCTCGCCGCCCTCGCCGGTGTTCGACTTGCCGCCGAGCCGGTTCATCGCGATCGCCAGCGTCTCGTGCGCCTCGGCGCTGATCGAGCCGTAGGACATCGCGCCGGTGGCGAACCGCCTGACGATCTCGGAAGCCGGCTCGACGTCCTCGATCGGGATCGGGTTGCGCACGCCCACGCGCAGCTCGAACAGGCCGCGCAGGGTGGCGAGGCGCCGGGACAGCTCGTCGACCTTGGCGGTGTACTCCTTGAACACCTCGTACTGACGGGTACGGGTGGCGTGCTGGAGCAGGAACACCGTCTCCGGGTTGAACAGGTGGATCTCGCCGTCACGCCGCCACTGGTACTCGCCGCCGGTCTCGAGCTGGCGGTGCGCCAGCTCGGAGGCGACCCGCGGGTAGGCGCGGGCGTGCCGGGTGGCGACCTCGGACGCCAGCACGTCCAGGCCGATGCCCTCGATTCGCGACGGGGTGCCGGTGAAGTACTTGTCGACCAGCTCGCTGGACAGGCCGATCGCCTCGAAGACCTGCGCGCCGGTGTAGCTGGCGACGGTGGAGATGCCCATCTTGGACATCACCTTCAGCACGCCCTTGCCGAGCGCCTTGATCAGGTTCTTCTCGGCCCGCTCCGGGGTCACCCCGGTGATCTCGCCGTGCCGGATCAGGTCCTCGACGGACTCGAACGCCAGGTACGGGTTGACCGCGGCGGCGCCGTAGCCGCACAGCAGCGCGATGTGGTGCACCTCGCGGGCGTCGCCGGCCTCGACGATCAGGCCGACCTTGGTCCGGGTCTTCTCCCGGATCAGGTGGTGGTGCACGGCCGAGGTGAGCAGCAGCGACGGGATCGGCGCCAGCCGCTCGTCGCTGTCCCGGTCGGACAGCACGATGATCCGGGCGCCGTCGGCGATGGCCTCGCTGACGCCGGCGCAGATCTCGTCCAGCCGGGCGGCCAGCGCCTTGCCACCGCCGGCCACCTCGTAGAGGCCGCGCACGGTGACCGCGGCGAAGCCCAGCTTGTCGCCGTCGTCGTTGATGCCGATGATCTTCGCCAGGTCGGTGTTGCTGATCACCGGGTACGGGATGTGGACCACCCGGCACGACGCCGGGCTCGCCGCGAGCAGGTTGCCCTCGGGGCCGACGTAGTTGTCGAGGCTGGTGACCAGCTCCTCCCGGATGGCGTCCAGCGGGGGGTTGGTGACCTGGGCGAACAGCTGCTGGAAGTAGTCGAACAGCAGCCGCGGCCGCTCGGAGAGCACGGCGACCGGGGTGTCGGTGCCCATCGAGCCGATCGGCTCGACGCCGTTGCGGGCCATCGGCGCGATGATGACCCGCAGCTCCTCCTGGGTGTAGCCGAAGACCTGCTGGCGGCGGGTGACCGACTCGTGGCTGTAGACCACCCGCTCCCGCGGGGGCAGGTCGTCCAGCTCGATGACGCCGGCGTGCAGCCACTCGCCGTAGGGCGCGGCCGCCGCCAGCTCCGCCTTGATCTCGTCGTCGCTGACGATCCGGCCCTTGGCCGTGTCGACGAGGAACATCCGTCCGGGCTGCAGCCGGCCCTTCTGGATCACCCGATGCGGCGGGATGTCCAGCACGCCGACCTCGGAGGCCATGACGACCAGGCCGTCGTCGGTGACCCAGTACCGGGACGGGCGCAGGCCGTTGCGGTCGAGCACCGCACCGATCACCGTGCCGTCGGTGAACGCGATCGACGCCGGCCCGTCCCACGCCTCCATCAGGGTGGCGTGGAACCGGTAGAAGTCCCGGCGGGCCGGGTCCATCTCGTCGTTGTTCTCCCAGGCCTCCGGGATCATCATGAGGACCGCGTGCGGCAGCGAGCGGCCGCCGAGGTGCAGCAGCTCCAGCACCTCGTCGAAGCTCGCCGAGTCGCTGGCGCCCTCCGAGCAGATCGGGAACAGCCGGGAGAGGTCACCGGGGATCAGGTCGCTGCGCAGCAGCGCCTCCCGGGCGCGCATCCAGTTGCGGTTGCCGCGGATGGTGTTGATCTCGCCGTTGTGGGCGATCAGCCGGTACGGGTGGGCCAACGGCCAGCTCGGGAAGGTGTTCGTGGAGAACCGGCTGTGCACCAGCACGATGGCGCTGGCGAACCGCGGGTCGTCGAGGTCGGGGAAGTAGCCGGACAGCTGGTGGGTGGTCAGCATGCCCTTGTAGACCAGGGTCCGCGACGACAGGGAGGGGAAGTAGACGCCCGTCTCCCGCTCGATCCGCTTGCGCAGGCAGAACGCCCGGCGCTCCAGCTCCATCTGGTCGAACGGGGCGGCGTCGCCGTCGACCTGCGCGCCAACCGCCGGGCCAACCGGCGTCCCCGGAAGCGTGACAAACAGTTGACGCATTCGGGGCTCGACCTCGCGGGCCGCGTGACCGACGATGTGGCTGATGACCGGCACCTCACGCCAGCCGAGCACCCGCAGGCCCTCCTGGCGGGCGAGCCGGCTGATCGTGCGCACCGCCTCGTCGCGCGCCCCGGCGACCTGCGGGAGGAACGCGATGCCCACGGCGTACTGCCCGGGCGCCGGCAGGGGGAAGCCGGCGACGTCGCGCAGGAACGCGTCCGGCACCTGGACCAGGATCCCGGCTCCGTCACCGGTGTCCGGGTCGCTACCGGAGGCTCCCCGGTGGTCGAGGTTGCGCAGTACGGTGAGGCCCTGGTCGACCAGCTCATGACTGCGCCGGCCGTGCACATCGACGACGAAACCGACACCACAGGCGTCGTGTTCGAAGGTGGGGTCGTAGAGACCTTGCGCTGTCGGCATCCGGAGGTGTCCTGTCCGTCTTCAGGGCCTGAACGGGTGCGGACGACGCTGTCCGGGGATGCGATGACCGCGGCACGGTTGAGCGGAGCGCGCCTCGCTGGTGGGCGCGGCTAGCGAGGACCGCCCGCGGTCAAACCCTCCAACGAGTGTGCCATGCGCCGGGCCGTTTCGCTGAGATCATCAATGTCCGGGAAGTCACAGGAATATGACGCTTGTGTTCCGACGCCCGATCCCGTATGTGGCGACGGCGGCCCGGGCGGTCCCGGCGCCCGCGGTCGGCGGCGGCCCGGTCAGCTCAGCGAGGTGTCGACCAGCATCCCGACCAGGAAGGTGGCGCCGGCCGCGAGGCCGCCGAGCAGTAGCTGGCGCAGCCCGCTGAACAGCGGCGAGCGCCCGGTGAACCGGCTGACCAGCGCGCCGACCCCGAACAGCCCGGCGGCGGCGAGCCCGGCGGACAGCGCGAACGTCCGCGTGCCCGCCAGGTAGGGCAGCACCGGGACCAGAGCGCCGACCGCGAACGCGGCGAACGACGAGCCGGCGGCCACCAGCGGGCGGGGCAGCTGACCCGGGGTGACTCCCAGCTCCTCCTGGCTGTGCACGGCGAGCGCGACTTCGGGGTCACCGGACAGCTGCTCGGCCACGGCCGCGGCCAGGTCGTGCTCCACGCCCTTGTGCTCGTAGAACTCGACCAGCTCGGCCCGCTCGGCGGCCGGGTGGTCGCGCAGCGCCCGCCGCTCGACCTCGATCTCGGCCTGGAACGCCTCGTTCTGGGCGCGCACCGACGTGTACTCGCCGGTCGCCATCGACAGCGCCCCGGAGGCGAGGCCGGCCAGGCCGGCCAGCACCACGGTCGACCGGGAAGCCTGCCCGCCGGCGAACCCGCTGAGCAGGGCAACGTTGCTGACCAGCCCGTCCATCACCCCGAACACGGCCGGCCGCAGCCAGCCGCCGGAGAGGTCCCGGTGGTGGCGGTGCCAGCGGGCCCCGTCAGGCGGCCGGACGTCAGCTGTCGTGGTCACCGCCTCAGCCTAGGCCGACGGGGCCAGTGCCCCCAAATCGTCCGGTCGGGGCACCAGCGGGTCAGGAGCCGGCCGACGGGCCGCCCGCCGGCTCGCCGGGACCGGCCGGGCCGTCAGCCCTGGCCGCGCCGCCCAGCCGCGCCTCGTCGTCTGGTTGGGTGCCCGCGGCGGCTGGTCTCGCCTCGACGGCCACCGCCCCGGCGGGGGCGGCGTCGTCGGCCCCGCCGCTGGCCGCGGCCTGGGCGCCCGGCTGGCCGGGCGGCGCCGCGGCCGAACCATCGCCCTCGCCGTCCCGGCCGGCGCCGGCGGACGCGGCCGTGACGTCGGGGTCGACCGGCCGGCGCACCAGCACCAGCATGGCCAGGCCGCCGAGGAAGACCAGGATCGACACCCAGACGTTGACCCGCAGGCCGAGCACGTGCTCGGCGGTGTCGACCCGCAGCAGCTCGATCCACACCCGGCCGGCGGTGTACAGCATGATGTAGAGCGCGAACAGCCGGCCCCGCCCGAGCCGGCGCCGCCGGTCGATCGCCAGCAGGACGGCGGCCACGCCCAGGCACCACAGCGACTCGTACAGGAACGTCGGGTGGAACGTGGGCTCGTTGACGTAGTCCCGCGGCCGGTGCTCCGGGGAGATCTCCAGCGCCCACGGCAGGTCGGTCGGCCGGCCGAACAGCTCCTGGTTGAACCAGTTGCCCCAGCGGCCGATGGCCTGGGCGATCGCGAGCCCCGGCGCGATCGCGTCGGCGAACAGCAGGAACGGGATGCCGCGGCGGCGGGTGGCGATCCAGCAGCCGAGCGCGCCGCCGGCGATCGCGCCCCAGACCGCGAGCCCGCCCTCCCAGACCTTCAGCGCGTCCAGCGGGTGGCCGTTCTCACCGAAGTAGCCGGCGGGCGTGCTGACCACGTGGTAGAGCCGGGCGCCGACGATGCCGAACAGCACGGCCCACACCGCGATGTCGCTGGCGTGCTGGGCGGCGATCCCGCGGGCCGCCAGCCGGCGGGCGGTCAGCCAGGTCGCGACGACGATCCCCAAGATGATCATCAACGCGTAGGCGCGCAGCGGCAGCGGGCCGAGATGGACCACGCCACGGGACGGGCTCGGGATCGCCGCGAGAGTCACGCCCCGAGGCTATCCCGCGGCGCGGACGGCCGCGTGAGGCGGATCAGCCATCCGGGTTGATGGCCCGGGCGTGACGGTGCGCTGGCGGCCCGTGATCGGCCAAGGCCTTCCGGGCTCGGGCCAGCGGGGGCGTGCCGGTCAGGCACTGGCGCGCACCGGGCGGCGGACGCCGGCCGCGAGGTCGGCGGCAAGCTCGCGCAGCCCGGCGAGGGCCGCCTCGTCGCCCGCGCCGGAGCGCACGGCCGCCAGCAGCCGGGCGACCAGCGCGGAGCCGACGATGACGCCGTCGGCGAAGCCGGCGACGGTCGCCGCCTGCTCCCCGTCGCGCACGCCGAGGCCGACGGCGACCGGCAGGTCGGTGGCCTGCCGGACGCGACGGACGAGGCCCGCGGCCGCAGCGCCGACCGACTCACGGGCGCCGGTGACGCCCATCAGCGAGGCGGCGTAGACGAAGCCGCTGGCGATCGAGGTGACCAGCCGGATCCTGGCGTCGGTCGAGCTCGGCGCGACCAGGAACACCGAGTCCAGGCCGTGCTTGTCGGCCGCGGCCAGCCAGGGTGCTGCCTCCTCCGGCGGCAGGTCCGGCGTGATCGTGCCGGCGCCGCCCGCGGCGGCCAGGTCAGCGGCGAAGCGCTCCACGCCGTACCGCTCGACCGGGTTCCAGTACGTCATCACCAGCGCCGGCGCGCCGGTCTCGGCCACCGCCTCGACCGTGCGCAGCACGTCGGCGGTGGTGACGCCGCCGCGCAGCGCCGCGTCGGCCGCGTCCTGGATGACCGGGCCGTCCATGGTCGGGTCGCTGTAGGGCAGGCCGACCTCGACGATGTCGACGCCCGCCGCGACCATCGTCCGCATCGCCTCGATCCCGGTGGGCACGGTCGGGAACCCGGCCGGCAGGTAGCCGATCAGGGCCGCCCGGCCCTCGGCCCGCGCCTGGGCGAAGACCTCCGCGATCCGCCCCCTGGCCGCGCTCACCGCCTGGCCCGCCTGCTGCTGTGCCTGGTCCACCTGTTCCACCCGCTGTCCGTCTCCTGGCCGGCGCCGGCCGTCTGCCTTGCTGTCCGGGCCGTCGGGGAGCCCGGGTGATGTGTCGGGACTGTGTCGGCGACGTGTCCGGACCGGTGCGTTGTGACCTGGCCGACACATTCCGCCGGCCGGCCGTCGGCGTGCCGCCGGTGGCCGCGCCGGTCGGTCAGGCGTCGCCGCCCTCGTCGAGCAGGCCGAACCACCTGGCGGCGGTGTCGACGTCCTTGTCGCCCCGCCCCGAGCAGTTGACGACGACCGTCGCGTCCGGGCCGAGCTCGCGGGCGACCTCGAACGCGCCGGCGAAGGCGTGCGCGCTCTCGATCGCGACCAGGATCCCCTCCGCCCGGGCGACCAGGGACAGCGCGGCCATCGCCGCCCGGTCGTCGACCACCCGGTAGGTCGCCCGGCCGGTCTCATGCAGCCAGGCGTGCTCCGGGCCGACGCCCGGGTAGTCCAGGCCGGCGGAGATCGAGTGCGAGGTCAGGGTCTGCCCGTCGGCGTCCTGCAGGAAATACGAGCGCATGCCGTGCAGCACGCCGGACGAGCCGCCGGCGACCGCGGCGGCGTGCCTGCCGGTGGCCAGCCCGTCACCGCCGGCCTCGCAGCCGATGAGGGCGACCGAGGTGTCCGGGATGAACGGGTGGAAGATGCCCATCGCGTTCGAGCCGCCGCCGACGCAGGCGACGACCGCGTCCGGCAGCCGGCCGGTCAGCTCCTGCACCTGCTGACGGGCCTCGACGCCGATGACCCGCTGGAAGTCGCGGACCAGCATCGGGAACGGGTGCGGGCCCATCACCGAGCCGATGCAGTAGTGGGTGCGCTCGACCGTGGCCACCCAGTCGCGCAGCGCCTCGTTGATCGCGTCCTTGAGGGTGCGGCTGCCGGAGCGGACCGGGACCACCTCGGCGCCGAGCAGCCGCATCCGGGCCACGTTCAGCGCCTGCCGGCGGGTGTCCTCCTCGCCCATGTAGACGACGCACTCCAGGCCGAGCAGCGCGCAGGCGGTGGCGGTGGCGACGCCGTGCTGGCCGGCGCCGGTCTCCGCGATCACCCGGGTCTTGCCCATCCGCCTGGTCAGCAGGCACTGGCCGAGGACGTTGTTGATCTTGTGGGAGCCGGTGTGCGCCAGGTCCTCGCGCTTGAGCAGCAGCCGGGCGCCACCGATCTCCTCGGTGAGCCGGCTGGCGTCGGTGAGCGGGGTCGGCCGGCCGGCGTAGCTGGAGAGCAGCCCGTCGAGCTCGGCGATGAACGCCGGGTCGCGGCGGGCCTCGTCGTAGGCGGCCGTGAGCTCGTCGAGCGCGGCGACCAGAGCCTCCGGGACGAACCGGCCGCCGAACGGGCCGAAGTGCCCGAGCGCGTCCGGCACGCTCGCCCACGCGCCGGCGTCCGAGATGTCGGTGGACGGCGGCGGGGCGGCGATGCCGGCGGATCCGGCGCTACGTGGGCTCACGCGTCCGACTCTAGCGGCGCCGGGCGAGGCCCTCCGGCGCCGGCGGCCGGGCGCCCGGCCGCCAGCGAGGACCGCCCGGCCGGCTGGCGGCGGGACGGCTCAGCGGCCGACCTTGGTCGCCGGGTGGGCGCCGGCGGCGACCAGGTCGGCGACCGTCTGGCGGGGGTTGGGGCCGCTGACCGCTGCCTCGCCGACCAGCACGGCGTCGGCGCCGGCCTCGGCGTAGGAGAGCAGGTCGTGCGGGCCGCGGATGCCGGACTCGGCGACCTTGAGCACGCCCGGCGGCACCAGGGGCGCGAGCCGGGCGAATGTCTCCCGCTTGACCTCGAGGGTCTTCAGGTCGCGGGCGTTCACGCCGAGCAGCTTGGCCCCGGCCTCGAGCGCGCGCTCGGTCTCCTCCTCGTTGTGCACCTCGACGAGCGCGGTCATCCCGAGCGACTCGGTCCGCTCCAGCAGGCCGACGAGGCGCGGCTGGTCGAGCGCGGCGACGATCAGCAGCACGATGTCGGCGCCGTGCGCGCGGGCCTCCCAGACCTGGTATGGCGAGATGACGAAGTCCTTGCGCAGGACGGGGACGTCGACGGCGAGCCGGACGGCGTCGAGGTCGGCCAGCGAGCCGCCGAACCGGCGCCCCTCGGTGAGCACGCTGACGGCGGCCGCGCCGGCGGCCTCGTAGATCCCGGCGAGCCTGCCCGGCTCGGGGATGGCGGCGAGCTCCCCCTTGGACGGGCTGCGCCGCTTCACCTCGGCGATCACCGCCACCCGCCGGGCGCGCAGCACCGCCAGCGCGTCGCGCGGGTCCGGAGCCCGTCTCGCGTGCTGTTTGACCACGTCAAGCGGGGTACGGGACTCGCGTTCGGCCAGATCGATGCGGACACCGGCGATGATCTCGTCGAGGACGTTCACAGCCCGGCTCCGGTGGCTGTCGCTGCCATGGCGCCGATGGTAGGCCCCCGGACGAAGGCCGTCCGCGCACCCCCGGGACCGCGCCAGCCCTATGACGGACGGTAGTTGCCCGGAAATTGTCCTGACCAGGGAGTTTCTGGGTGCGCGCCGCCCGGGGCGCCTGTGGCACGGCAGGTTCTGGCCGATGGACACGCAGCGTCGTTGTCTCGTCGTTGCCCGGTCGGGCCCTTCTGGTACGCCATGCGACCGCCCGGACACGCGCCGCAGCAGGGTGGGGCCGCGCCGGGCCGGCCGGCGCACCGGGCCGCTGCCGCCGGTCAGGCCGTCGGGTCGTCGCCGCGTTCGAGGGCGTCCCAGGTGTCGACCGGGCGGGCGGCCCTGGTCTGGTACCGGCCGGCCATGCCGGGCCAGCGCCGGCCGAGGGCCACCGTGAGCGCCCCGGCGGCGGCGAGCACCAGCCCGCCCAGCGCCGCGGCGACGGGCGCGCCGGTCAGCGACGCTCCCCCGGCCAGCCGGGCGTCGCCGCTCGGCGACAGCGCCGCCACGTCGTCGGCGCCGAGCGTGGCCGCAGCCGGGTCGACGACCACCCGCAGCGCGAGCACCAGCAGGCCGGCCCCGGCGGCCGCGGCGAGCAGGCCGACCAGCCGGCGGGCGGTCCCCCGGGTCGCCAGCACCGCGACCGCCGCCGCGAGCCCCAGCAGGGCCAGCGCCGTCACCCCCGCGCTGACGTCGCCACCGGTCAGCTCCACCCGGACGACGCCGGTCAGCACCCCGTCAGCGGTCGCGCTCGCGGTCGCGCCGTCGTAGGCCTCGGCCCGGGTCCAGGTCGCCGCGTTGGCGAACAGCGCGAGCGCGGCGCCCACGACGCAGGCCGCCACGGCCACCGCGAGCCCGGACCGGCCCGTCAGCGCCCGGGCCACCCCGCGGCTGGGCCGCGCGGCGCCGGTCGGGCCGGCCGGCGGACCGCAGCGCTGCCCCTGGGTGCCCGACGGGGTCGTCACGACGGCGGCCGCAGCGTCTCGGCGATCTCGATCGCCCGCAGGACCGCCGCCGCCTTCGTCCGGCACTCCCGGTCCTCCGCCTTCGGGTTCGAGTCGGCGACGATGCCGGCGCCGGCCTGCACGTACGCCCGGCCGTCGCGGACCAGCGCGGTGCGGATCGCGATCGCGGTGTCCAGGTCCCCGCCGAAGTCGAGGTAGCCGACGACGCCGCCGTACAGGCCGCGCCGCGTCGGCTCCAGCTCGTCGATGACCTCCATCGCCCGGACCTTGGGCGCACCGGACAGCGTCCCGGCCGGGAATGTCGCGGCGAGCACGTCGACGGCGCTGTGGCCGGGGGCGACCTGGCCGGTGACGGTCGAGACGATGTGCATGATGTGCGAGTACCGCTCGATCGCGGCGAACTCGACGACCCGGACGGTGCCCGGCACGCACACCCGGCCGAGGTCGTTGCGCACCAGGTCGACGAGCATCACGTGCTCGGCGCGTTCCTTCGGGTCGGCCAGCAGCTGCGCCGCCAGCTCCGCGTCCTCCTCCGGCGTCTGCCCGCGGGGGCGGCTGCCGGCGATCGGGTGCAGCAGCGCCCGGTCCCCGGTGACCTTGACATGCGCCTCCGGCGACGTGCCGACGACGTCGAAGTCGGCGAACCGCAGCAGGTACATGTACGGGCTGGGGTTGGAGGCGCGCAGCACCCGGTAGATGTCGAGCGGGTCGGCGGTCGTCGGCCGCTCGAACCGCTGCGAGACGACGATCTGGAAGCACTCCCCGGCCCGGATCTCCTCGATCGCCCGCTCGACGGCCTGCTCGTAGCGGCCGGGCGGCATCGCCGAGACGAACTCCTCAACCCGCGTCGGCGGGACGGGCCCCGTGGCCGCGATCGTCGGCTCGGTCCACTTGGCCAAATCCGCGGTCATCAGGTCGAGCCGGCTGACCGCGTCGTCGTATGCCTCGTCGAGCTCGGCCGGGCCGCGGCCCCCGGTGAGCACGTTGGCGACCAGCAGGCACGAGCCGTCGGCGTGGTCGAGCACGGCCAGGTCGGTGCACAGCAGCAGCCGCAGCTCGGGGGTGTGCAGGTCGTCGACGGCTGACTCGGGCAGCCGCTCGATCCGCCGGACGATGTCGTAGGACAGGTAGCCGACCAGGCCGCCCATCAGCGGGGGCATCCCCGGCAGCCGGGGGGCGCGCAGCGTGCGCTCGACCTCGCGCAGCACCGCCAGCGGGTCGCCGCCGGTCGGCAGCCCGGGCGGCAGGGTGCCGTCGGTCCACCGGGCCTGGCCGTCGGCCTCGGTGAGGGTGGCGGCGGCCCGGATGCCGACGAACGAGTACTGCGAGCGCATCCCGTTGTGCTCGGCCGACTCCAGCAGGAACGTGCCGGGGCCGCCGGCGAGCTTGCGGTACACCCCGACCGGGGTCTCCCCGTCGGCCAGCAGCCGGCGGGTCACCGGCACCACCTGGTACTCGGCGGCGAGCGCGCGGAACTCGTCGCGGCTCGGGAAGAGCTCACCGGTCGTCATCGCGGTCTCCCGTCCCGGGTACGGCGGCCGGCGCCGGCTGCCCGGCCGCGAGGGTCGAGGGGTCGGCGCTGGTGACCAGCTCGCGGCCGGCGAAGCAGGTCGGCTGGCCGGTGTGGCAGGCCGGGCCGACCTGGTCGACCTTGAGCAGCACGGTGTCGCCGTCACAGTCGAGCGCGACCGAGCGCACCCACTGCACGTGCCCGCTGGTCTCGCCCTTCACCCAGTACTCGCCGCGGCTGCGGCTCCAGTAGGTGGCCCGGCCCGTGGTCAGCGTGCGATGCAGCGCCTCGTCGTCCATCCAGGCGAGCATCAGCACCTGGCCGGAGTCGTACTGCTGGACCACGGCGGGGAACAGCCCGTTGGCGTCCCGTTTCAGCCGGCGGGCGACGTCGGGATCAAGCCCGGACGAGGGAAGGCTCACCGTGCCTATTCTGCCGGCCCCGCGCGGCCGGTCGCGGCCGGCCGGTCGACGCCCGCCCGGCCGGCCCGGGGCGCGTCAGCCGGCCAGGGCCGGCCGCAGGATGTTGAACTCGGCGAACCGGTGGCGCAGCACGGGGCGGCCATACAGGTCGACGCCCGGCTCCCCGACGCTACGGCCGGCATGCACCGCCTCGATCGCGTCGGCGGCGTCCCGCAGCAGGTGCGGGCTCGCCTCGCAGGAGCGGGTGTGCGCCGGCAGCACCCGGCTCACCTGGCCGGTCAGCTCGCTGTCCAGCCGGCGCAGGCTGGTGACGAACGCCGCCAGGTCGGTGTCGTCGGTGTGCGCCCAGAAGTCGCCGGTGATCAGCGTGTCGCCGACGAAGAGCAGGCCGTCGCGGTCGTCGAACAGGCACAGCGAGTCCGGCGAGTGGCCGGGCGAGTGCAGCACCCGCAGGGTGCGCCCGCCCAGGTCGATCACGTCGCCGTCGGCGAGCGGGCTGGCCGGCGGGCCGGCCGGGATGTCCTCGGCGCCGGCGGCGCTGCGGCCCGGCGGCAGCGGGCGCGGCCGGCTGTCCCCGGTGAACAGGTGGAAGAACCGGTCGTCGATGGCGAGCGCGGTCTCGTATGCGGCGATCTGCTCGGCGGCGACCGTGAGGTACGCGCCGAACCGGTCGGCCGGCACCGGGTGCGCCAGCCGCTCCACCGCGACCGGGTGCGCGGCGACCTCGTCCCAGCTCGCGTTGCCGCCGCGGTGGTCGTCGTGGGCGTGGGTGTTCACGACGAGCACCGGCAGGCTGGTGATCCGCCGGACCGGCACGCTGATGTCGGCGATGCCGGTGCCGGTGTCGATGAGCACCGCGCGGTCCCGGCCGACGACGAGGAAGCAGAAGACGTGCCACGGCTCGGCGACCAGCCACACCCCGTCGCGCAGCGGCCGGGTCGCGAACCAGTCGTGGGCCTCAGCCATCGCCGCCGGCCTGTGCACCCGGGGCCTGGCCGGCCGCGGCCCGCAGGACGGCGAGGTCCTGCGGGTCCAGCCCGATCACCGGCCCGCGCTCGATCATGGCGGCGAACCCGTCGTCCGGGGCCATAACCGTGATCGTGTAGAGCCGCTCGGTTGTCGAGGTGTTCTGGATCCGGTGGACCGAGCCGGGCGGCAGCACCAGCACGTCGCCCGGCCCGATCTCGCGGGTGTGCCCGTCGCAGTGGGCGAGGCCGTGCCCGGCGAGCACGACGAACGTCTCGGTGGAGACCGGGTGCGAGTTGGGCGGCTGGGCGCCGCCCGGCTCCCACACCTCGAACACCACGGTGGTCGGCGAGCCCTGGTCCGGGCCGGAGAGCACGGCCAGCCGCACGGTGTCCGACGGGGAGATCCGGTGGGCGGTGACCTCGGTCAGCGGCCGCAGGACCGGCGGCGTGCCCGGCGCGCTCACGCCAGCTCCCGGACGGCGGCGGCGAGGTCGGCGGCGGTGGCGGTGAAGCCGAAGCACTGCCGGACGTTGTAGACCGTGGCCTGCATGCAGTACTCGGGCGAGGTGGTGGCCACCGCGTCCGTCAGCATCACCACGTCGTAGCCGGCGCAGGCGGCGTCGATCAGGGTGGCCAGCACGCACTGGTCCGCGTTGACGCCGGCGAACAGCAGGGTGTCTGCCCGCAGGTTGCGCAGCACGGTGTCCAGCGGGGTGTCCCAGAACCCGCTCATCCGGTACTTCGACACCGCGACGTCACCCGGCTCGATGGCCAGCTCGTCGACGACGGCGGCGGCCCAGCTGCCCTCGGTCAGCACCGGCGAGCCGTTGCTGGCCAGCGGGTCGCCGATCCCGGTGCTGGTGCCGTCGCCGTTGTAGACGTGCAGCACGCCGGGCGGGAGGTTGGCCCGGTCCGGCCGGTTGCCCCAGTTCAGCCAGACGACCGGCACGCCGGCGCCGCGCAGCACCGGCAGCAGCTCGGCCAGCACCGGGATCGGGGCGCGGGCCGGGGTGATGTCGACGCCGATCCCGGCGAGCCAGCCGTCCGGGTGGCAGAAGTCGTTCTGCATGTCGACCACGACGACCGCCGTGCGGGCGAGGTCGAGGGTGAGTCGCTGCGGCAGCGCCGGCAGGCGCAGCGCCCGCTCGGGCCTCGCCGGCCGGCGCAGGTCGACGGCACCCTGGCTGACCCGCCAGCTGTTGGCGGCCGTGGGGCCCAGCGGCACCGCCGGCTCGTCGACCACCGCGGGCTCTGGCGCGAGCGTCTGTTCGGTCACAGGCGAGCCACCTCCTGGAGGACGGACGGGACGGGCGGGCTAGCGGGCCGACGCGCCGGGCATCGCCGGCTCGGCGGCGGCGATCAGCGGGCGGACCTCGGTGGCGAACCGGCGCAGCTGGTCGGCCGTGCGGTCGTAGCTCTCGCCCGGCGCGGTCGGGAAGATCGTGATCTCGGCCAGGCCGCCGAGGGCGTCGCGCAGCTCGAGGATCGAGGCGGCGACGTCCTCGGCGGTGCCGACCGCCCACACGCCCTGCTCGGTCGAGTCCTCGAGGCTCGGCACCCAGCCAGCCGGCGGGCGGCCGCCGTCGGGGCCGAGGTAGGCGCGGTTCCAGCCGTAGGGGCCGAGGAACCGCCAGAACTCGTCGTGGCCTGGCCGGGCCTGGGCGATCGCCTCCTCCCGGGTGTCGGCGATGTGGGTGTTGAGGACCACCATGCGGTTCTCCCCCGGCTCGAGGGCGCGCCCGTGCGCCTGGGCGTAGACCTCGGCGTAGCGCTGCCAGCGCTGGGCCAGCAGGGTCCGGTTGACCAGCCAGAACACGCCGCCGAACCCGCGGGTTGGCACGGTCTCCAGCGTGCCGGGGCTGCTGATCGCCTGCCAGATTCGGTACGGGTGGACCGGGCGCGGGATCAGCGTGAGGGTCTCCACCTCGCCGCCCCGGTCCGGGATCCCGGGCGGCGGCGCCTGGAAGTGCGTGCCGCGGTGGCAGAAGGTCTCGTTGTCCAGCGCGGTGAGCAGCAGGTCGATCGCCTCGGCGGTGACCTCGCGGTTGCGGATGTCGGCGGCCAGCGCGTCCGGGTTGTCGCTGCTGCCGACCGACATCCGGCCGAGCGACAGCGGCTCCATCTCCCGGGGCACGGTGCCGCGGCCGACGCCGAGGATCGCCCGGCCGCCGGAGAGGTTGTGCAGCATCGCGAAGTCCTCGGCCAGGCGCAGCGGGTGCCACTGACCGACGATGTTGAACATCGTGCCGATCTCGATCCGGCTGGTGCGCTCGGCCAGGAAGGCGCCGAGCATCAGCCCGTTCGGCACGATCTCGTAGCCCTCGTGCTGGAAGTGGTGCTCGGTCAGCCAGAACGCGTCGAAGCCGAGCTCGTCGGCCAGCACGCCGGTGTCCAGGATGCAGTTCAGCGCGTGCAGGACGTCGGCCTGGCCGTACCGGCGCTCGGTCGGCGGGGTCCCACCAGGGCCGATGGTGTCCCCCATCTCGACGGCTCCGAACAGAAAGACACCCACGCGCATCGCGAAGCCCTCCCACCATCCGGCGCGGTGTGGCTGGTGCCTGCACACTGCCGTGCGCGTATTTCGGGATGGTCAAGCACCAGTTACGCCCTGGCCACCGCAGCCGGGTGATACCTGGCACGGCCGGTGGGGCCGGGCCGCGGCGCCCGCGGGCCGGCGGGCGGGCAAGCGGTGGGTGGTCTACTGGTGGGCAGCCCAGGCC
>JADGHD010000135.1 GCA_019689615.1 Frankia sp.
ACGCCGCCACCGGGCCGCAGCCCGCGACCACCGGGCCAAGGCCCGCGCCCGGCGCCGCCCCGGCCGCCGGGCGCCCGCGCGGCCAGCCGGCCGACGTCGGGCTCGCCCCGGTCGACGGGAGCGCCGAGCCACCCGGGCCGTCCGGGCACGGTGCCCCCGATGACGCGCAGCCGCTCGGCTCCGCGCGCAGCCGGGCGCTGTGGACGATGATCGACCAGCTCATCTCCAGTGGCACGAACTTCCTGCTGATGATCGTGGTCGCCCGCGCGGTGGGCGACTACGAGTTCGGTGCCTTCGCGGTCGCGTTCGGCGTGTTCTCCGTCGTGATCGGCTTCTCCAAGGCCGCTGGCGGGCAGCCGCTTGGCATCCGGTACTCGGGCGCCGGGCGCGCCGCGTTCGCCAGGGCCGGCGCGGCCGCCACCGGGACGGCGGTGGTGCTGGGCACGCTCGTCGGGCTCGGCTGCGTCGCCGTCGGCATGGCGATGGACGGCGCGGTCGGCAGCTGCCTGACGGTGCTCGGGGTGGTCCTGCCCGGCCTGCTGCTGCAGGACCTGTGGCGGCAGACCTTCTTCGCCCAGGGGCGGCCGAAGGCCGCGGCCATCAACGACACGATCTGGGCCGTCGTGCAGGTCGGCGGGATCGCGCTGCTGCTCGCCCGCGACGTCCGGCTGGCCGCGCCGATGCTGTTCGCCTGGGGCGCGGCGGCCGCGGTGGCGGCGCTGATCGGCGTGGTCCAGGCCGGGTTCTGGCCGGCGCCGAGCCGTGCCGGCGAGTGGGTGCGCGAGCACCGGGACATCAACGGCTACCTGGCGGCCGAGTTCATCACCATCCAGGGCGCGCTGAACGCCGCCCTGCTGATGATCGCGGCGATCGGGGGCGTGACGCTCAACGGCGCCCTGCGCGGCGTGCAGTCCCTGCTCGGGCCCACCACGATCTTCGCGATCGGGCTGGCGAGCTGGGCCATCCCGGAGTTCTCCCGGCGCAAGGACATGTCGGCCGCCGCCCGGATCAGGGCGGCATACCTGATGTCGGCCGCGGTCACCGCGGTGAGCATCGTCTGGGGCCTCGGCTTCCTGTTCCTCGGGCCGGTGAAGATCGGCGGCACGCCGATCGGCGAGCAGCTGCTCGGCGACACCTGGGCCGGCACCTACGACCTGCTGGGTCTGTCGATCATCCAGCAGGCGGGGTCCACGGCCACGCTCGGTGTCGGCTGCATGCTGATCGCGATGGGCCGCGCCAAGCAGACCTTCCGGATCAACGCGATCATGGCGCCGCAGCTGCTGCTGTTCCCGGTGATCGGCGTGCTGCTCGGGGACGGCACCGGCACCGTGATCGGGTTCATCCTCGCCAACTGGGTGTGTGTGCCGCTCTGGTATCGCCTGCTGGGCCGCGCCGCGCGGGAGGCTGAGCGGGAATGGAAGGATCAGCAGCGCGGTCCCGGCCGGGACCGCGGCGCGGGCGAAGGCGCACCGGCGGCGGCGCGCCAACCTGTGGAGTGAGCCACATGAAGTTGTACGTCATCTGCCGGTCGGTGGGTTCGGAGAACAAGAAGAACCGGCCGGAGTTCTACAGCAAGACAACGGCGCTCGCCTCGCTGCTGCGGGCGGCCGAGAACGTGACCATTCCGCTGAGCCTCGTGTTCGCCAACGACGGGCCCATCCCCGACGACCGGCTGGAGCTGATGCGCCGGGCGGGCGAGGTGCTGCCGCTCCGCTGCGGCAGCAACCGGGCGTCGCTGCGGTTCGTGCTGCGCCTGCCCCGGCTGCGCGGCTGGGACCCGGACGACCTGGTCTGGTTCGCCGAGGACGACTACCTCTACACCGCGGACGCGCTGTCGAGCCTGGTGGCCGCGGCGGAGAAGGTGCCAGAGGCCGACTACTTCGCCATGTACAGCACGCTGCGGTTCGCCCCCGGCGCGACCCGGGGGAGGCCGGCCATCGACAGCGTCCGCACCCGGGCCCAGGGCGACGACACCGCGATCCAGATCGGCCGGGTCCGCTGGTACCGGGCGGTGAGCACGACCAGCACGTTCGGCTCGTGGGTGCGCACCATCACCGCGGACGAGTGGCTGCTGCGCTCGGCCCCGTTCGTCGGCGGCGCCTTCGACCACGCCACCTGCCTGGCCTACCAGGGGTACCGCCCGTTCAGCCTGGCCGAGCTGCCCGGTGAGCCGCTGCAGGATGGCGAGCAGGCCAGCACAGCCAAGCGGCTCGCCCGCCGGGTGGCGCTGACCGGCGCGCGCGGGGCGCTGAACGTGGTGGCGCTGGCCAGGCCGGAGCAGAGCCGGCGGGTGCTGATCGCGCCGGATCCGGACCTCGTCACCCACATGGAGGCCGGCCTGCTCTCGCCGGGCACCGACTGGGCGGCCGAGGCCGAGGCCGCGGACGCCTGGCTGCGCGCGGCGCGCCGGTAGCTCGCTGACGGTGTCGTCCCTCGTGCCGGGACGACCAGGCCACTGCGTTATGCTCGCAATCCAGTCCTCTTGGGGCTAGCGAGTCGTCCGGCCTCCAGATGTACGGATACCCAGGGCGTGGGGCATGCGGCCGGCAGCCGCTGCGGCCCGGCGCGTCGCTCGGGCAGGGCGCAAGATTGGAAGCGAGGCGGAGCGTGTCCTCAGCCGGTGCGCAGGGCAACGACGGCGCCAATGCGCCGGCGCTGTCAATGCTGCGGGTCCTCGGGCGCCGCTGGTTTCACCTGGTCATTGCCGTCGTGGTCGCCGGGGCGCTGGGCCTGATCGTCAGCATGATGACGACGCCCACCTACCAGGCCTCGGCCCGGGTGGTGCTGGGCAGTGACCCGGAAGCGTCGGGCGGGGTCGACCTGACCAGGGTGGTGCAGACCCACGCCCAGATCGCGACGTCGACCCAGACGATCGACCAGGTGGTCGCGGCGGCGCAGGCGAACAACCCCGAGATCACGGCCAGCTACGTCGCCGGCCACATCGACGCGACGCCGGCCGAGTCGGCCTACTCGTTCACGATCACGGCGACCGCCGACACCCAGCAGAAGGCAATCGACCTCGTCCAGCTGACCATCGCGGCCTACAAGAAGGTGCTCACCGCCGGGGCGGACGCCCAGGAGCTGGCGGCCCTGGAGAAGTCCCGCACGGACGCGATCACCGAGTCGCGCAACGCCCCGGACGACCAGTCCTGGACCAACGTCATCACCGGCCTCAACCAGCGGATCGCGGAGCTGCGGCTGCTGCAGTCCACCGGTGACAGCGACGTCCGGCTGGTGGAGAGCCCGCGGGCCGAGGGCCAGATCGCGCCGAAGCCGTTCGTCAGCGTCCTGATCGCAGCGCTGGTCGGCCTCTTCCTGGCCGCGGCGGTGATCTGGATCCGCTACCTGCGCCAGCCGACCGTGTTGGACGGCCGGGCCGCCGCCGACGCGATCAACGCGCCGCTGATCGTCGGCGGCGGCAACACCACGCCGTCGATCGACACGATCGTCTCCGCGATGGCCGCCGTGCTCTCGCCGACCGTGAAGGTGGTCGCGCTCACCCCGGCCGGGTCCGGCGACCTGACCCCGGAGACCGTGGCCGCCGTCGCCACGAGCTGGTCGGACGACCAGGGCGTGGTGCTGGTCATGGACGCCTCGCCGAACTCCGAGGTCCGCGGGGTGCTGGAGCGGCTGCCCCGGGCCACCTCCGGCGGGCTGCCGAGCTGGGCGCACGAGCCGACCTGCCTCGCCCGCTCCTCCGGCACGGGCCGCGGCCACGTCCTGTACAACCGGGTCTCGCCGTCGCGGGCCTCCCGGCCGGGCGGCCTGGCGCCGATCCTGGCCGACCGGGCCCCGGTCGTCGACCTGGTGCTGCTGCTCACGCCGCCGCTGACCGACCTGCCGATGACCGCGGCGTCCGCGCTGCAGGCCGACGCCGTCGTCGTCATCACCACGCCGCAGACCCGGTCGGACGAGCTGGCCGCGGTGCCCCGGGACTGGCCGGCGCTGGCCGAGCGGGTGGTTGGTGTCATCCACGCTGACCGCACCGGCTTCCGCCCGTCGTCGATCGTGCCGGAGACCAGGGGCGGCATCCGCCCTACGATCCCGGGGCCGGCGGACATCGACGCCGGTGACCCGGAGGCGACCGACCGCTACGCCCGACCCAAGTACTGAGCCTGCTGTGCCGGCTCGGCCGGGGCCGGTACGTCCGGCGGCCGAGCCGGCGCGGGCTTCATGACCCGGGCCGGCGGGGCGAACGCCGTGGCGCCCGCCGGGAGGTCGGTGGTGACGATCGCGTTCGGCCCGATCACCGCGTCGTCCCCGATCGTGATCGGGCCGAGCAGGTGGGCGCCTGGCCCGATGTGGACCCGCCGGCCGATCCTTGGCACGTGCTCGCGCGGGTCGCCGACCCGGGCGAACCCGATCGTGACGTTGTGCCGCAGCAGCGTGTCGTCGCCGAGCACGCAGAACGCCGGGATCTGCAGGCTCTGGTGGTGGCCGAGGACCACCCGGCGGCCGATGATCGCCTCGTCCGCCAGCTCCACGCCGTACACGTTGCGCACGAGCAGCTCGTTCAGCAGCTTGTAGAGCACCGTCAGCGGGACTCGTTGCCAGGCCGGCCGGCCGAGGCAGGCGTGCCCGATCCGGTGGATCGCCAGCGCGTGGAACCCCGGGTGCACCCACGAGCGCCCGTGGGCCACCCAGTCCTCGCGTAGCAGCACCCACAGCGGCGCGGGCGTGGCGAGCCCGTCGGGGTCCAGCCGGGCCCGCTCAGCCCACACCGGCGCCTCTTCCCGCGGTCGCGGCCTGCTCCTCGACGTAGGCCCGCAGCTCGCCCACGGTGGCGAACGACCCGAGCCGGTCGTCTGGGATCTCGATCCCGAACTCGTTCTCGATCGCGTACATCAGGTTGATGTGCGCCAGCGAGTCCCAGCCGGGCACGTCGGCCGCTGTGGTCTGGTCGGTGACGACCAGCCCGTCGTCGCCGAACACGTCGCGGAAGACCCGTAGCAGCCGTTCGTTGGTCACAGGCCACCTCCACCCTTCATCTAGTCGCTATCCGTATGCTCTTGGATCGTAAGAGTGACGACCGGGCGGGCCGCCGCAGGCTGTCGTCGCTGACTGTCCGGGCGCGTCCGGCCCTGGCGGAAAATTCAGCCCTAACGTAACTGTAGAGTTTGCCCCACGGGGCCGGCGCAGGGGAGGCAACGGTTGGACAGGTCGAGCGGACAGCGGGCTGGGGAAGTCGTCAGGACGCCGCCGGCGCCCCGGGCCGGGCAGGCCGCGAGCGCCGAGGAGGTGCCGTCCGCGCGCGGCTGCCTGGCGCGGGCGCGGGCGGCCGAGCGGGCCGGTGACCCGGCAGGCGCGCTGCGCTGGGCGCTGGCCGCCGCCGACGTCGGCGACGACCTCACCGGCTGGCTCGCCGCCGCGGCGGTCGTCGAGCGCTGCCTGCCAGCCTGCCCGGCGGCCGTGCCGCGCTCTGCCCGGGTGGCCCTGCTCGGCAGCTACACCACGGCGCAGCTCGCGGCGCTGCTGCCGGTCGCCGCCGCCCGGGCCGGCGTCGCGCTGGAGGTGTACGAGGCCGGCTATGGCCAGTACCAGCAGGAGATCCTCGACCCCGGAAGCGGGCTGTACCGGTTCCGCCCGGACGTGGTGGTGCTGGCCACGCACGCCGGGGAGGCCCGGCTGCCGGCGGCGAGCGCCGACCCGGGGCAGGCCGTCGCCGCGGAGGCCGCCCGCTGGACGCGGCTGTGGGACCTGGTGGCCGAGCGGAGCGGGGCGCGGGTGGTCCAGCACACCTTCGCCATCCCGCCGGAGGTGGCGCTCGGGCACCTGGCCGCCCGCACGCCCGGGTGCCGGGCCAGCATGCTGGCCGCGCTGAACGCCGCGCTTGGCGCCGCCGCGGGGGAGCGGGTCGCGCTGGTCGACTGCGAGCGGCTGGCCGCCGAGGTGGGCAAGCGGGCCTGGTTCGACCCCCGCTACTGGCACCGGTCCAAGCAGGCGGTGTCGCTGCGCTGCGTGCCCCTGCTGGCCCGGCACACCGCGGCGGTCATCGGCGCGCTGCTCGGCGCCAGCCGCAAGTGCCTGGTCCTCGACCTGGACAACACGCTGTGGGGCGGCGTGCTGGGCGAGGAGGGGATCGGGGGTATCGCGCTCGGCGACGGGCCGGTCGGCGAAGCCTTCGTCGCCTTCCAGGAGTACATCCTGGAGCTCAAGGCGAAGGGGGTGATCCTCGCCGTCTGCTCGAAGAACAACCGCGAGGACGTCATCGAGGTGCTGGAGCGGCACCCGGCGATGCGGATCAGAATGGACGACCTCGCGATCCTCTCGGCGAGCTGGGAGGACAAGCCGAGCCAGATCCGCCGGATCGCCGCCACGCTCGGGATCGGCCTGGACTCGCTGGTCTTCGTCGACGACAACCCGGCCGAGCGCGAGGTGGTCCGCCAGCTTCTCCCCGAGGTGGACGTGGTCACGCTGCCCCCCGAGCCGCACGGCTACGTGCGCGCGCTGGCCGCCTACCCGTTCTTCGAGACGCCGGCGCTGACCGCCGAGGACGCCGCCCGCACCGACCAGTACCGGGCCCGCGCCCAGGCCGCCGAGCTGACCGAACGGGCGGGCTCGCTGGCCGGCTTCCACCGGGACCTGGCGATGGTGGCCACCGTCGTGCCGCTGGACGAGCTGACGCTGCCCCGGGTCGCCCAGCTGGTCGGCAAGACCAACCAGTTCAACCTGACCGGCCGCCGCCGTGGCCAGGACGAGATCGCCCGGCTGGCGGCCGACCCGCGGGTCCGGGTGCTGTGCGTGCGGCTCGCCGACCGGCTCGCCGACCACGGCCTGGTCGGGGTGGCGATCGCCGTCCAGGACGGCGACGTGCTGGACATCGACACCTGGCTGATGAGCTGCCGGGTGATCGGCCGCACCCTGGAGGACGAGATGGCCGGGCTGCTGGTGGCCGAGGCCCGCCGCCGCGGCTGCCGCTACCTGCGCGGCCACCACCTGCCGAGCGGGAAGAACGGCCTGGTCGCTGGCCTGTACGAGCGGCTGGGCTTCACCAGGCTGCCCGCCGCGGGCGACGGGCCGGCCGCGGGCGACGGGCCGGCCGCGGGCGACGGGCCGGCCGCGGGCGGCGAGGCGAGCTGCTGGCTGCTCGACGTCGCCGCCGCGGGCCAGCCGCCCGGGTTCATCCGGGTCATCGACACCACCGACGCGCAGGCGGCCGCGCCGCCGGCGGTGACCGCCTGAGCGGCCCGCTAGCGGGCGCCGAGAGCCCCGGCGAGGTTGTTGCCCCGGCGCTGGCTGGGGATGGCTGGTCCACGGTACGGGGGCTTGCGGACGGCCAGTGGGTGGCGGTCCTCGCAGAACCAGGTGAGCAGCAGCATCGGCAGGTAGACGACCACCGGCGACAGCAGGCTGCTGGACAGCACGGCGTAGAAGAACAGCAGCGTGCCCGACAGCACGAAGGACGGCGAGCCGCGGGCGAACGCGGCGGCGAGGAAGACCAGGAAGCTGACGCCGGCGATCAGCCCGTACTCCAGCAGCAGCTTGGGCAGCAGCGCGTAGTTCAGCGGGAGCAGCCGCTCCGCCAGGTACTCGGCGGCGTCCCGGTCCGACCAGCCGGGCCCGTGCCCGAGCATCGCCTTACTCGGATGGGAGGACATCTCGTCATACATCCGGGTGTACGGCTGGACGAACCGCAGGCTGCCGCTGGACTGGCTGGACGAGGTCTCGGTGGCCCGGCTGGCGAAGATCTCGCCCGCCGGGGTGAGCAGCAGGCCCACCACCACCAGCGCGACCACCGCGACCGCGGTCAGCGTGAACTTCAGGCCCTTGTGCACGGCCAGCAGCACGCCGGCGACCCCGAGCAGCAGCACGCCCGTGCCGGACACCGTCGACAGGATCGCCAGCAGGTACAGCGGAATCCGCCACCAGCGGGTGCTGCGCAGCACCGCGACCACGAGGCCGACCGCGAGGAACTGCGAGGTGAACGACGGCTCCAGGCAGATGAAGGCGTTCGACTTGTACAGCGGCGAGCCGTACTGCACCGGGTACGTCGTGTTGAAGTTCTGCATCACGAAGTCCGGCGGCACCAGGTCACCGAGCACGTCGGTGTAGCGCCAGCCGGCGAGCTGCAGCAGGAACTGCCCGATGGCGAGGCAGGCGAGGACCGTCGTCATGACCACGAACCGGTCGAGCAGCCTGGGCAGCAGCGCCCGCGCCTGGCCGGTGGCGAGCCCCAGGCAGAACGGCGCGTAGGTCACCACCAGCAGCATCACCGAGTTCATGGAGACGTTGCGCTCACCGCTGGTGAAGGCGACGAACGCGGACGCGCAGCACAGCGCCATCGCCACCAGGTAGGCCCTGGTGCGGACGAGGTGGGTGCGCAGCTGGCGGCGGGCGGCCAGCAGGACGGCACCGGCGAAGACGATCGGCAGGATGACCGGGACCTGGGAGCCGCCGACGGGGACGGCGATCCGCTGCAGGAAGATCTCGCAGAACAGCAGGACGGTGAGCACCCGCAGGGTGGCGCGTTCGGCGTCGGCGTCAGCCGGCGCGGTCTGCGGCGTGGGGATGACCCAGGTCCGCGGAATGCGGGTGGTAAGCGTTGTCACCATGAGCGGCCGCCAGGTGTCGACCCTGCCCGCTGTGCCACAACCACTCCGTCGCTCTCGTCGTCCTGCCGAGGGTGCGAAACCGCCCTGCGAACTCGCCCGTTGGGACCTCGTGTAAGCAACTCACTGTATGCCGAGGGGGCCAACCTGCCCCGACCGGGGCAGGGCGGGGCAGGACGCGGACGCCAATGCGCTGGCGGATTGCCGACCCCGCGGGGCGACTCTTACGTAGGGTGAGAGATAGTCGGGGTCGACAGACGCGAAGGCGGTGGCCGGTCGTGGAGGGGGTGCATGTGCGCGTTCGCCGCGGCCGCAGGGCCGGACGAGGCGCACCGGCCCGGCGCTGGGCGATGGCGGTGGCTGCCGGCCTGGTCTGCCTGATGGGCGTGCTGGGGCTGGCGGCGTGTTCCGGGTCGGACGAGCCGGACGAGTCGCCGCCGGCCGGTCAGGGCGGCGGCGGTGAGGGCGGCCAGGGCGGCGTGACCTGGGTGTCGGGCGCCAACGGCAACTACCCCGACCACATCGCGCCGTGGGCCGAGTGGACCGGCCGGCCGGTGGGCCTGGCGATGGTGTTCACCAACCGGGACAGCTGGGAGTCCATCGTCTCGCCGGACTGGCCGCTGAGCGCGTTCACCCGGGACAAGTTCCCCGGTGAGCTGTCGATCGCGCAGCCGCTGTGGCCGATCGGCCGGGCGCAGCCGGGCGCGTGCTCCGCGGACCAGGGCTGCATGAGCGTCGAGGAGCAGGCGGCCCGCGAGCAGGCGTGCGCCAGTGGCGAGTACGACCAGCACTGGCAGGAGTTCGGCCGCAACCTGGTGCGCTACGGCCGCGGGGACGCCTACGTCCGCCTTGCCTGGGAGTTCAACGGGCCGTGGTTCGACTTCGACCCGGTCAACATCGACACCTGGAAGGCGTGCTACCGGCGCGCGGTGACGGCGCTGCGCTCGACCGCGCCGGACGTCCGGATCGAGTGGACGATGACCATGCACCGGGACAAGCTGCCGAACGGCCGCAACGTCTGGGACGCCTACCCGGGTGACGAGTACGTCGACGTGATCGGCATCGACTACTACGACATGTACCCGCCGGCGCCGACGCAGAAGATCTGGGACCGGCTGTGCAAGGCGCCGTCCGGGCTGTGCACGGTCGTCGACGAGGCCCGCAAGCGCGGCAAGCAGTTCTCCGTGCCGGAGTGGGGGGTCGTCAGCGGCGACGGCGGCGGCGGGGACAACCCGTTCTTCATCCAGAAGATGTACGAGGTCTTCCGGGCGAACGCCGACATCCTGGCGTACGAGGCCTACTACAACAACGCAGAGCCGAACAACGTCCAGTCGTCGCTGGTGAACCCGGTGATCAATCCGAAGTCCGCGGAACGCTACCTGGAGCTCTTCGGCGCCGGCTGACCGGCGCGGCCCGGCGGCGCGGCGGCGGGCCCGGGGGGGGGGGGGGCGGGGGGGGGGGCCCCCCCCCCGCGGGGGGGGTGGCGGCGGGGGTGGGGTCGGGGGGG